>NZ_JAZGJP010000003.1:0-106293 GCF_036408795.1 Olsenella kribbiana | reverse complement strand
TGCGATAAGCTGCGGCGAGAGGCACATGCTCTTCGACCCGCAGATCTCCGAATGGGCGAACCCGCGGGGGCCCATACCCCCGCACCTCCGGCAGAACGCATATGCCGGAAGGAGGCAACCCGGAGAACTGAAACATCTCAGTACCCGGAGGAAGAGAAATCAAACGAGATTCCCCCAGTAGCGGCGAGCGAACGGGGACGAGGCCAAACCGCGGAGCGCACTGCGCCCGCGGGGTTGAAGGGCCTGCACATATGTCCATGGATGCACGAGCGGAACGGCATGGGAAGGCCGGCGAGACAGGGCTAGAGCCCCGTACGCGTACATCCATCCATGGGCGGCAGGTGCCTGAGTACCGCCGGACACGTGAAACCCGGTGGGAAGCAGGGGGGACCACCCTCCAAGCCTGAACACTCTCCTGTGACCGATAGCGGACAAGTACCGTGAGGGAAAGGTGAAAAGCACCCCGGGAGGGGAGTGAAACAGTACCTGAAACCGTGCGCCTACAAGCAGCCGGAGCGGACAGGATCCGTGACGGCGTGCCTTTTGTAGAATGAGCCAGCGAGTTGCGGTGCGCGGCGAGGCGAAGCACAGGAGCCAGCCGCAGCGACAGCGAGTCCGAACAGGGCGACACGAGTCGCGCGCCGCAGACGCGAAGCCAGGTGATCTATCCATGGGCAGGCTGAAGCGGGGGTAAGACCCCGTGGAGGGCCGAACCCACTTAGGTTGAAAACTGAGGGGATGACCTGTGGATAGGAGTGAAAGGCTAACCAAACCTGGAGATATCTCGTTCTCCCCGAAATAGCTTTAGGGCTAGCCCCAGGCATTTACCGCTGGAGGTAGAGCACTGAATGGTCGCGGGGGCCTCACCGCCTACCAACACCAATCAAACTCCGAATGCCAGCGGTCCAGAGCCTGGGAGTCAGAATATGTGGGCTAAGCCGTGTATTCGAGAGGGAAACAGCCCAGACCGCCCGCCAAGGTCCCCAAGTCCATGCCAAGTGGCAAAGGATGTGCGTCTGCCCAGACAACCAGGATGTTGGCTCAGAAGCAGCCACCCATTCAAAGAGTGCGTAACAGCTCACTGGTCGAGTGGACATGCGCCGACAATATACGGGGCTAAGCATGGCACCGAAGCGGCGGGCTGCGCCACAGGGCGCAGCGGTAGGGGAGCATCCCGTCAGGGGCGAAGCCGGAGGACGACCTCCGGTGGACCTGCCGGGAGGGAGAATGCTGGCATGAGTAGCGAGAGCGGCGTGGGAAACGCCGCCGCCGCAAACCCAAGGTTTCCTGGGCAAGGCTAATCCTCCCAGGGTCAGTCGGGAGCTAAGGCGAGGCCGGAAGGCGTAGCCGATGCACAGCAGGCAGACATTCCTGCACCCCCGAAGGGGCGCTATTACCGATGGGGTGACGGAGAAGGGCAGCTCGGCGGGGTTCTGGACGTCCCCGTGATGCCGCGTAGGCCGGAAGGCAGGGAAATCCGCCTTCCAGGGAGGCCGAGGCGGCTGACGAAGCCACAAGGCGAAGCGAGTCATCCCATGCTTCCGAGAAAAGCCTCTAGGGAGCCCCGAGGGGCCCGTACCGCAGACCGACACAGGTGGGTGGGTAGAACATACCAAGGCGATCGGGAGAACCATGGTTAAGGAACTCGGCAAAATCACCCCGCAACTTCGGGAGAAGGGGTGCCGCTTCGGGTGATGGGGCATGCCCCCGGAGCCTGGAGCGGCCGCAGTGGAAAGGTCCAAGCGACTGTTTATCAAAAACACAGGACTCTGCTGAAGCCGCAAGGCGACGTATAGGGTCTGACGCCTGCCCGGTGCCGGAAGGTCACGAGGAGCTGTCAGCGCGAGCGAAGCAGCGAATCCAAGCCCCGGTAAACGGCGGCCGTAACTATAACGGTCCTAAGGTAGCGAAATTCCTTGTCGGGTAAGTTCCGACCTGCACGAAAGGCGTAACGATTTGGACACTGTCTCGACCATGGGCCCGGCGAAATTGCACTAGTCGTGAAGATGCGACTTACCCGCGGAAGGACGGAAAGACCCCGTGAACCTTTACTGCAGCTAGACATTGGCTGCCGGTTCGCCGTGTAGAGGATAGGTGGGAGACTTCGAACCAGGGGCGCCAGCCTCTGGGGAGTCGCCCTTGGAATACCACCCTCGGCGCTCTGGCATCCTAACCCCTCGCCGTGATCCGGGAGGGGGACCGTGTCTGGTGGGTAGTTTGACTGGGGCGGTCGCCTCCTAAAGAGTAACGGAGGCGCGCGCAAGGTCTGCTCGGGATGGTCGGCAACCATCCTCATGAGTGCAAGAGCATAAGCAGGCCTGACTGCGAGGCAGACAAGCCGAGCAGACGGGAAACCGGGCTCTAGCGATCCGGCGGCACAGAGTGGAATGGCCGTCGCTCAACGGATAAAAGGTACTCCGGGGATAACAGGCTGATCTTCCCCAAGAGTCCACATCGACGGGAAGGTTTGGCACCTCGATGTCGGCTCATCGCATCCTGGGGCTGGAGCAGGTCCCAAGGGTATGGCTGTTCGCCATTCAAAGCGGTACGCGAGCTGGGTTCAGAACGTCGTGAGACAGTTCGGTCCCTATCCTCCGTGGGCGCAGGAAGACTGAGGGAGGCTGCCCCTAGTACGAGAGGACCGGGGTGGACGGACCTCCGGTGTGCGGGCTGTCGGCCAACGGCACTGCCCGGTAGCTGAGTCCGGTCGGGATAACCGCTGAAAGCATCTAAGCGGGAAGCCCATCCCGAGATGAGTCTTCCTTCTGGTAAGGCCCCATGCAGACCACATGGTAGATAGGCAGCAGGTGCAAGCGCCGCGAGGCGCTCAGCCGAGCTGCACTAATCGGCCGAGCTCTTCATCTCCGATGCCCGGAGCGTGAGGATGCTGGATGGATGGTTGCCGAGCGCTGTGCGGCCCCCAGGGCACGGATGGACATATGAATGCCCTGTGCCGGCCAGCGGCCATGGCAGGGGAGGCACACCTGGTCCCATTCCGAACCCAGAAGTTAAGCCCCCGAGCGCCGATGGTACTGCGGAGCGAGTCCGTGGGAGAGCAGGACGCCGCTGGCCAGCAGAGGGCATTCGTGCCGGAGAGGGAGGGGAGCGCATCCGCGCTTCCCTCCCTCTGCCTCTATATGCGCAGCCTGGCAGAGGGGCCCCTGCATCATGCGGGGGCCCTTCCTGCATATATCTGCACTTCTGTGCTGGTAACAGCCTAGCAACTCTTCAAAGCTATGCTGTGCTCCGGCAAACTTCAAGAAGGAGAAGCATATGTCTGTCGAAGCAGTCAGGAACTATCTCAAGCCGTTTGGCATAGCGGACCACATCATCGAGTTCGATGCATCGTCAGCTACCGTAGAAGAGGCAGCCGAAGATCTGGGATGCAAGCCGGCTCTGATTGCAAAGACCATGGCATGCATGGTGGGAGAGAAGGCGGTGCTTGTCGTCTGTGCGGGCGATGCAAAGCTCTGGAGCTCTGCCTTCAAGAAGGAGTTTGGCACGAAGCCGAAGTTCGTTCCTGCCGATGAGCTCACAGATATCGTCGGCCACCCTATGGGCGGCGTCTGCCCCTTCGCGGTGAAGGACGGCGTCGAGACCTATCTCGACTGCTCGCTCAAGCGCTTTGATACGATATTCCCTGCTGCTGGCAGTGCGAACTCTGCGGTGGAGATCACGCTTTCTGAGCTTGAGGAGTGTTCGCAGGCTGAAGGCTGGGTCGATGTGTGCAAGGGCTGGCGCGACGAAGCTGCTGAATAGAAGACAAGCATGAATGGGGGACGCAGATGCGGCCCCCATTTCATATGCACAGGAGATGCATCTATCAGGGAAGCTGCCTTCCTGCTGCCATGTAGAGCTCATACCATTCCCTGCGTGTGAGCTCGATATCGGCACCCTTCGCCAGGTCGGCAAGATGCTGCTCATTTGTCGTGCCGACGATGGCCTGCATCTTGCCGGGATAGCGGAGGTTCCAGGCAATGGCTATGGCGGCAGGCGTCACGCCGTGCTCCTCGGCAATGCGCTTCAGGACCTTATTGAGCTCTGGGAACTTCGGATTGTCCAGGAACGTGCCTTCGAAGTAGCCATACTGGAGGCTCGACCAGGTCTGGATGACCTGGTCGTGGGCGAGGGCGTATTCGAAGATGCCGCCGTCACGCATGGTGGCATCATTGCACTCCATGTTCGCATTGAGGACGGTCTCGAAGGCAGGGGCAAAAGCGATAGAGAGCTGTACCTGGTTGGCGGCAAGCGGGAAGGGGCAGGCAGCCTGCAGGCGCTTCATGGTGGCCGGGTTCTCGTTCGAGACGCCGGAGTCCTTCACGAGCCCTTCCTTGCGGAGCTCTGAGAGGGCTTCTGAGACCTCGTTGGCATCCATCAGGATATCGGGACGATGGAGAAGAAGAGCGTCCACCTGATTGACTCCCAGGCGCTTCAGAGAGGCATGCGTGGCATCCAGGAGATACTGCTTCGAGAAGTCATAGTAGGTAAGGCCGTTGTCCCTATGGATGCCGACCTTCGTCTGCAGGAACAGCTTGTCGCGAAGGCCTGGCTCCTTTGCAAAGACCACTCCCAGAAGGCGCTCTGAGTCGCCTCCTGCATAGATGTCTGCGGTATCGATTGCATTGATTCCAAGTTCGAGGGAGGTGTGGAGGAGATGGGAGAGAGCCTTTGCATCCATCTTGTCCACACGCATGAGGCCAAGCATGACAGAGGAGACCTTCGTTTTGCCTGGTCCGAATTCCGTATAGCGCATAGATTTCCTTTCAAAGCGGAATTGCTTCCATCAAGCATAGTGGAGTTGGGCTCGAGAGAAGAAGATGCACCAGCAAGCGGCGGACATCGCCTTTCAATAAGAGAGGAACCAGAAAGCTTCTGCCATCTGGTTCCTCAGACATTCTTTGTATCTATTGCCTATTCATTGCCTATTCGAAGGCGATATTGCCAAACTCGGAGAGCTTCAGGGTCTTGTTGTTCTCTTCTGCCCAGTTCAGGTTCCACTGGCTTGTGAAGAGCAGGAGCCTGCCGCCTCGCATATCTTCGACGCGGCAGGTGTCGCGCGTGAGGTTCAGGGTCTTGAGGTCGAGCTCGTCAGGCGAGTTCTGGATCCACCGGATGATCGAGTAGGGAAGAGGGGTCCTGCGCACGGCGACATGGTATTCGCTCTGGAGACGCTGCTCCAGGACATCGAACTGGAGGACGCCGACGGCACCGACGATCACGGACTCCATGCCGGAGCCGATTTCGCGGAAGATCTGGATGGCGCCTTCCTGGGCAAGCTCCTCCATGCCCTTCACGAATTGCTTGCGCTTGAGCGTATCGACCTGCGTGATGCGGGCGAAGTGCTCGGGAGCGAATGTCGGGATAGGCGGATACTTGACAGGCGTCTTGCCGGCGCAGACCGTATCTCCGATCGAGAAGATGCCCGGATCGAAGAGGCCGACGATATCGCCTGCATAGGCCTCGTCCACGGTTGCGCGGTCGTCTGCCATCATTGCGGTGCCGGTCGCGAGCTTGATATGGCGGTCGCCCTGCACATGATAGGCATCCATGCCGCGCTCGAACTTGCCGGAGCAGATGCGCACGAAGGCGATGCGGTCGCGGTGCCTCGGGTCCATGTTTGCCTGGATCTTGAAGATGAATCCGCTGAACGGATTCGTGGCAGGATCGATGGTCTCGCCGGAGATCGTGTCCTTGTAGGCAAGAGGGGCAGGGGCAAGGCGCAGAAAGTCCTTGAGGAACGGCTCGACGCCGAAGTTCGTGAGGGCGCTGCCGAAGAAGACCGGCGTGAGCTTGCCGTGGCGCACGGCATCGAGGTCGAACTCGTTGTCGGCTCCGTCGAGGAGCTCGATATCATCGATCAGGTTCTTGTGGTTCTCTTCGCCGACGAGATCGTCGAGCGCCGGGTCGCCGAGCTCCGCCTCGATCTCTCCGACCTTCTTCGTCGCATTGGCGCGGCCGTTGCCCTCGAAGGCAATGACATGGCGGGAATTGCGGTCGAAGACGCCCTTGAAGTTCCTGCCCGATCCGATTGGCCATGTCATCGGATAGGTCCCTATCCCAAGCACGTCCTCGATCTCCTCCATAAGGTCGAAGGGGTCGCGGGTGTCGTGGTCGAGCTTGTTCACGAACGTGAAGATCGGGATATGGCGGAGGGTGCAGACCTTGAAGAGCTTGATCGTCTGCGCCTCGACGCCCTTGGCGCCGTCGATGACCATGACAGCAGCATCGGCAGCCATGAGGGTACGGTAGGTATCCTCGGAGAAGTCCTGGTGGCCCGGGGTATCGAGGATGTTGATGCAGTGGCCCTCATACGTGAACTGGAGGACGGAGGACGTGACGGAGATGCCGCGCTCCTTCTCGATGTCCATCCAGTCGGATACGGCATGCTTCGAGCTCGACTTGCCCTTGACGGAACCGGCAGTCTGGATGGAGCCGGTATAGAGGAGGAGCTTCTCGGTCAGGGTCGTCTTGCCCGCATCCGGGTGGGAAATGATCGCGAAGGTGCGGCGCTTCGAGATCTCGTCAGACACATTGCTCATGCTTTGCCTTTGGGTATGCCGATGCAGAGGCATCGGAACTAGATTCTTGAACCCATACATTCTAAAGGCGCAGGGGGCCTGCAGGGGCAACTGCACAAGAAGAGCAGGTGATTGGGCTAGATGAGGCCTACAAGGAAGAGGCCTAAAAGGGCCGCAGCACAGACGGCAAGCGCTGCCCAATCCTTCTGCTCCATATGGAGCGAGTGCCACTGCGTGCGGCCCGCTCCGCCCTCATAGCAGCGGGCATCGAGGGCGCGTCCCACATTGTGGGCATGGCGGACAGAGCTTGCAAGGAGGGCTATGACAACAGGGCCGATGCCGTGGATGCGCCGGGAGATGGAGCCCGAGTCCCAGCCGCCGCCACGAGCACGCTGCGCATCGATGATGGCAGAGGCCTCATCAGCAATCGTCGGGATGAAGCGGAGCATGAGGGAAAAGACCATCGCAAGCTCATGCCCCGGAAGGCCAAAGCGGCTCAGGGGCGCAAGCACGCCGTCGAAGGCATCGGTAAGCTCCGTCGGTGTTGTCGTCATGAGCAGAAGCGCTCCTGCAAGGATCGCGACCGTGAAGCGCAGGGGGTAGAGCACGGCGTCCCAGAGGCCGGCCGAGGTGATCTCGATGGGTCCGAGCGTGAAGACAGGCGTGCCTGTACGCACGAAGAACAGGTTGAAGATGCCGAGGAAGACAAGGATGAGGACAAGCGGCTTTATGGACTCGGCAATCTTCTTCGCAGGGATCCTGCTTGCAGCGATGAGGGCGCCTGCAAGCACATAGACATAGAGGAGCTGGAGCGGCGTCTGGATGAAGAAGATGACAAGCATGACCGCAAGGGCGCAGCCTGCCTTCACGCGGGGGTCGAGCCTGTGGAGGAAGGAGGGGTGCGGATAGTACTGGCCAATGCCTATCCTCATTGTCATGCTATTCCCCTCCTTCCGAGAGCATTGAAAGGATGGCCTCAGCAAGGGCATCGATCGTGAGCGGGTTTCCTGCCGAGGAAGCTATGCAGCCGTCTTGGCCGAGGCGCTCTTCGAGTGCGAGCGCGAACGTCAGGGCAGAAGGAAGGCCGAGCCCCCGCTCGTGCAGGAGCTGGGCATTCTGTCCGCAGAAGATATCTTCGGGCGTGCCGGACATGAGGAGCTCAGACTCGTCGAGCACAAAGATATGGTCGGCACGTGCGGCATCGTCCATCGAGTGCGTGATCTCGATGGTCGCAGTACCTTCTGCATGCACGGCATCGAGGATATGTGAGAGCTCATGCCTGCCTGAGGGGTCGAGGCCGGCTGTCGGCTCGTCGAGTACGAGGATCTCAGGTCCCATTGCGATGACACCGGCAAGGGCGCACTTCCTTTTCTGGCCGCCGGAAAGCTCGAACGGGGAGACATCCCTCTTCTCTTCGAGGCCGACGAGGGCAAGGGCATGTTCGACGCGGCGGGAGACTTCCGTATCGGAGAGCCCCAGGTTCTTCGGCCCATAGGCGACATCTTCTGCGACCGTCTGGGCAAAGAGCTGGCGCTCGGGATGCTGCATCACGTAGCCGATCTTTCCATGGAGAAGGCGGCGGCCGCGCCTTTTTGCCGTCGAGATGCCGAGGACGGAGATCTCTCCTTCATCCGGCACGCCGAGGGCACAGATGAGGCGGGCCAGGGTCGACTTGCCCGATCCGGTCTGGCCGACGATCGCACAGGACTCGCCTGCCGAGACAGCAAGGCTCACGTCCTTGAGGGCGGGCACCGTCTGCGCGGAAGAGTCCGTGTAGCGAAAGGTCACATGGGAGACGGAAAGTGCGGGTGCACCATTTGCGGGGATGTCTGCACGCTTCTGTGGCAGGGGACAGATGCCTGCCGAAGATGCCGGGATGCACGCCGCCAGCTCGTCCAGGAGCTCCGTCTCGGACGGGGTCCAGACGATATCGGATCCGCCCGCGCGCAGACGGCGGGAAAGCCTTCCGGCAAAAGGCTCTTCGAGGCCCAGTGCCGCTATCTCATCCTCGTGGGAGAAGACCTCGGCAGGTGTGCCGTCGAGCGCGATTCTGCCGCGGGAGAGGACGATGACGCGGTCTGCCGCGAGGGCCTCTTCCATGAAATGGGTGATATGGATCACAGTCCTGCCGGCATCCCTGAGGGCAGAGATGACCTTCATGATGGAGCGTCGGCCGCGGACATCGAGAAGCGCTCCTGGCTCGTCGAAGACGAAGAGCTCGGGGTCCATAGCAAGGGTGGCGGCAATCGCGACACGCTGCTGCTGTCCTCCGGACATGCGGGTAGGGTCGCGCCTTGCATAGTCTTCGAGCGCGACCTTGTGGAGCGAGCGCTTCACGCGCCGGTCGATCTCATCGGGCGCAAGTCCCAAGTTCTCGGGACCGAAGGCGACATCGTCCTCGACGACCGTCGTCACGATCTGGTCGCCGGGATTCTGGAAGACAAGGCCACACTTCCGCCTGGCTTCGCGGTAGGCTTCGAAATCGGCCGTTCCGTCCTCGAAGACACGCTTGCCTGCAATCTCGACCGTGCCCTCATCGGGCGCAAGAAGGCCGGAGATGACGGCAGCAAGGGTCGACTTGCCTGAACCGTTCGCGCCGAGGATGCAGAGATGCTGACCTAAGGGAACATCGAGCGAGAGATCATCGAGTGCCTGTATGCCATGCTCGAATCTGAGCGTGACGCCGTCGAGGCGAATTTCGGAAGTGCGGCTTTCCTGCATCGCTACTCGCTATCTGCAAGCGCCTTCGTGACGGGCTTGTAGATGAGGCCGCACACGACGCAGTTGATGAGGACCTTTGCAGCATTGAAGGGAAGAAGGGCAGGAACGATGAGCGCTGCCACCTGCTCTGTCGTCATGCCTGCATAGATCGGCGTGACGATCAGGTTGCCGACGATGCAGCAGAGGACAGAGACGACGGCACCTACGACCATTCCTGCGATGGCGCCCTTCATCGTCGTGTGCTTCTGGTAGATGAGGCTGGCGGGCATCACGAGCGAGAAGGTTGCAAGCATTGCCATGACCATGCCCCAGAAGCCGGAGGCCGTCGCGATATGCGGCAGGTAGGAGATGATGGAGACCGTGGCGCCGACGGCAGGGCCGAAGGCGAAGCCTGCGACGAGCGCGACGATGCCGGAAGGATCGTACTGGAGCCAGGGCACACCCGGCAGGAGAGGAATCTCGATGAAGAGCGTGCAGACAGCAGCAAGCGCGCAGAAGAGTGCCGTGACGGCAATCCTCTTCGTGCTCCAGCCTCCCTGGGCTGTCGTCGAATGCGTGTCATGGTGAGAAGTGGCTTTGGCCATAATAGGCCCTCCGTTTCTTCCATCCGGACTGTAACCGTTGGTCCTGGATTCTCACCAGATCAGCCGCTCTTTTCTTCGCGGCGCGCGGACTTGGGAGCACGCATGCTCCGTCACCACCAGTGGGGAATTGCACCCCGCCCTGAAACTGACACTCGAACAGTAGCACTCCAAGGAAGAAAAGGGAAACATATCTTCGCTGAGAGCCATTCCCGTCATGCAATCGTTACAGGAAGGCCCTCCTGGCAGTCTGGCGTGCCAGGAGGGCCTGATGTGCAGATCTCTGCCTGCCCTTATGCATGCTCCTCGATGACGCGCTCCTCGTGCGTCTCACGGGAGGGACGGATGCCATCGAATCCCCAGATAGCCACAGCGACCCAGACGGCAGCGCCCGCCGCAGCCTCGAGGCCATACATGAGAGGTCCATGGTAGGGGACGAGGAAGGCAAGCAGCAGCCCTGCCCCTGCAGGAGGAAGCCAGCACCTGAGGCCGTTCCAGATGAGGATGAGGCCCACGAAGGCAAGGGCGAGGGCAAGCTCGAGCGGAAGCACTCCTGCCTCGACGGCAGCACGGGCAAGCGAGCCTGTCATGGCAGCGCCCGCAAGGGCGCACCAGCCCTTCCAGGGGCGCAGGCGCAGCGTGAAGTCAGGACGTGTGAGCTCCGTGTAGGCAACGAGCAGGGGCGGCACGGCGAAGAATGGCTGGTTCAGGAAATAGGCAGGGGCAGAGATTGCGGCAAAGACAGCGAGGCGCTTCATCCAGCTCGTGAATGCCTGGTCCTTCGGAAGCCGGAAGGGATGGTAGTCAAGAGGCTCCCTGAGCCCTGCGCGCTCGAGCGCTATCTGGCCCAGGCAGACCAGCGAGACGAGCACGATCACGGCGACAGGATAGACCCACTCCCTCGTGCCGAGAAGCACGGGCAGGATTGCAGCCGAGAGCATCGGCGTCATGTCCGCTGCCACGATGTTCATCATGAGGGCACAGAAGGCATAGCCGAGGACGGCACGCGCCCACATCGGTCCCGGCATGAAGAGGTTCAGGAGCACTCCGAAGACAGCACCCGATCCCATGAGGAGGAGCATGCGGGGACGGTCGATGTTCCAGGCCTGGTGAGGCTGGATCCAGGCGCCGCAGACGATAGCGGTGATCTCCGGGAAGAGGATCTCCGAGCAGGAGGTGATGTCGGAGACGGCTGCCATTGCGACGACGAAGATGCCGCTCAGAAGAATCGGAAGCCATCTCTGCCTCAGTGTCATGCTTGCCATGCTCTATCTTGCCTTCCTGCCGGTAGTCTGCGCAAAGAGACATTCTAGGCCGTACAGGGCGCATCTTGGCGGGTGAAAGCGCAGGAAAAGACAGGCATTGCAGAGACCATTGCATGAAAGGCAGGATGTGGCGGAAAAAACGGGGGCGCATTCCGCCCATGCGGGATGCGCCCCTGCAAACCCGAAGGCTTTTCATCCAGACACATGCGCCAGCTCGGTGCATATGCCGAATGCGTGCTTCACAGCAAGACTATCTGCTGCTGGGAGGCGCTCCGTTATACTCGGGAATGATAAACAGGTGGCGCATCAGGCTTCCGCCGGAGCGGAAGGGAGACCATATGGGACAGAACAGCGATGCACAGAAGCTGGCAGAAGAGCTCGAGTCGGTGGTGGGAAAGGGCAATATCGTCACGGACGAGCCGATGAGCGAGCATACGACCTTCAAGATCGGCGGTCCTGCCGATCTCTTCGTGCTGCCAGGAAACGCCGATGAGGTGAAGAAGACGCTTGAGGTCCTGAAGACGGCTGGCATGCCGTACTTCATTCTGGGCAAAGGTTCCGATCTCCTCGTCGACGATGCGGGATACCGTGGCGCCATCGTCTCGCTCGAGCGCTTCTGCGAAATTCATGTCGAGGGAACGAAGCTTCGCTGCGGGGCAGGGGCGACCTTGAAGGATGTATGCGCTGCGGCTGAGGCAGCAGGCCTTTCGGGCCTCGAGTTTGCCTGCGGCATCCCTGGCTCTGTCGGAGGCGCTGCCTTCATGAACGCAGGAGCCTATGACGGGGTGACGGCCGATGTGCTCGAGTCGCTTGCGGCGCTCGATGCAGACGGCAATATGCGTACCTACCAGAACGCTGAGCTCGATTTCGGCTACCGCAGGAGCCGCGTCCGCACGGAGGGCCTCATCGTGCTCGAGGTCACCTATGCGCTCAAGCGGGGTGACAAGGCAGAGATCCAGGCGAAGATGGACGATCTCACGCGCAGGCGCGAGGAGAAGCAGCCGCTCGAGTATGGCAGTGCAGGCTCCACGTTCAAGCGCCCTGAGGGCTTCTTTGCCGGCAAGCTCATCACCGATGCCGGGCTCAAGGGCTACCGTGTCGGCGATGCAGCCGTCTCCACGAAGCATGCCGGCTTTGTCGTGAACCTGGGCCATGCGACAGCGAAAGATGTCCATGCGGTCATCGGGCATGTGCAGGATGAGGTGCTGAAGCAGTTTGGCGTCTTCCTCGAGCCTGAGGTGCGCTTCCTCTAGAACAGGCAGTACAAAGACAAGAAAAGAGCGGGCAGAAGCTGTCTTCTGTCCGCTCTTCTGCTGGAGAGGCTCTGCCTCAGAGGGCTTCGAACTTAGCGTTGGGGCTCGGGGTGATGGCCTCGGTATCGCGCTCGCCAGTCCTGATGCGTATTGCATGGTCAATGTCATACCAGAAGACCTTGCCGTCGCCTGGCTCGCCGGTGTGTGCCGCCTTCACGATCGCATTGACGGTCTTCTCTGCCCAGTCCTCGTTCGAGACGACGATCTCGAACTTCGCCTTCGGCAGCATGTTCATAGCGACCTTGTTGCCACGGACCATGTGGGTGTAGCCGAGCTGGGTGCCGCAGCCCATGACCTGGGAGACCGTGATGCCACGAACATCTATGGCACGCAGGGCTTCCTTCACGTCCTCGAGGCGCTCTTCACGCACGATTGCTTCTACCTTGATCATATTGCTGCCTCCTGGCTAATCGTCGAGACCGGTGAAGGACGGATAGGCACGCTCGCCGTGCTGCGTGAGGTCGAGGCCGATGTGCTCCTCGTGCTCTGTGACACGCAGAGATCCGCAGATTGCCTTCGTGAGGGCAATGCAGATGAGCGAGCCCACGATAGCAAGCGCTATCGTCACCAGCATGGCAATGATCTGGGCGCAGATGAGGCCCGTATCGCCGAAGAAGAGGCCATTCCACTGGAGAGCAGGGTTTACGGCCTTGCTTGCAAAGAGGCCTGTTGCAATGCCTCCCCAGATGCCTCCGATGCCATGGCACCCGAAGGCATCGAGTGCATCGTCGTAGCCGAAATGCGCCTTCATGCGGGAGCACGTGAAGTAGCAGATGACAGCACCGATGAAGCCGATGGGAAGCGCTGCAGCAAGAGGCACGAAGCCGCAGCCTGGCGTGATCGCCACAAGGCCGATCACGAGGCCGGTGCAGGCACCGACAAGCGTCGGCTTGCGGTCGAAGAGCACATCCATGAGCATCCAGCCAAGCTCCGCTGCAGCTGCAGAGAGCGCCGTCGTCGCGAAGGCATGGACCGCGAGGCCGTCAGCAGCAAGGGCAGATCCTGCATTGAAGCCGAACCAGCCAAAGAGGAGGATCGTCGCGCCGATCGCGACAAGCGGGATGTTGTGGACGCGGTAGTTCACATCCGAATAGCCGCTCCTCTTGCCGAGCGCGAGGCAGAGCACGAGCGCCGAGATGCCGGAACTGATATGGACGACATTGCCGCCGGCAAAGTCGACTGAGCCGATTGAGGCAAGAAGGCCGCCCTGGCCCCAGACCATGTGGGCGATGGGGTAGTAGACGACGAAGGACCAGAGCAGGATGAAGACAAAGAGCGCCTTGAAGCGCATGCGTCCTGCAACCGAGCCCGTGATGAGGGCAGGGGTGATGACAGAGAACATCATCTGGAAGAGCGCATAGGCAAGGAATGGGATTGTCGCTGCATAGGGGCCTGCCGCATCGGCAGAGACGCCCTGCATCATGAGGTAGTCGAAGCCGCCGATGATGCCTGCGTGGTCGGACCCGAACGAGAGCGAGAAGCCGACGCAGATCCACAGGACGATCTCGAGGCCGATCGTGAAGAGCGATGCCAGGATGTTGTTCACGACATTCTTCCTGCGCCCCAGCCCGCCATAGAAGAAGGCGAGTCCTGGTGTCATGAAGAGCACCAGCGCGGCCGAGAGCAGCACGAAGGCTGTATCCGCATTGTTCATATGAAAGCTCCTTCCCTGAAGCATGCACACTGAAGACGGTACGGGGCGTCTGTTGCGGGGCCGTGACAGGGCGATTTCAGGAGCGCAGTATTGGTATTACGATATGCGGACCACAAGACCAGAGGACACTATCGAACCAGAGGCAGACAACTGCGAACAGATGCATGATTTCATTCAGGCGCGGCTCAGTGCGGTCTCAGGGACAAGCAAGCTCCATAAAGGCTGTTCAAGGCTTCTTAAGGGAGCGGCTGTTTCTGTGGAGTGTCGATGAGTCCTTCTGTTAGGCGTATAGTGTTGAATGCGCTATCTGTACTCACTTGCAGTTATTGCAAAACGTAGCATGCCCCGTAAGGAGTGAACGTGACACCTATAGATCAGAATACCGACGAGACGAGGCGCACGCCCTCCCTCTCACGCCGCAGCGCATTGAAGATGATGCTGAGCGCTGCTGGCGCCCTTGCCGTGCTTGGCAGCCCGCTTCGCGCTTTCGCAGACGATGTGGCCGATGCAACGGCTGCCGCCAATGATGCAGCGAACCAGCTTGCGGAGACGCAGTCCCAGCTCGATGCTGCCCAGTCTGAATACGATTCGATCTCAGCCCAGCTTACGCAGATTCAGAACGACTATGAGGGCCTTGCAAAGCAGCAGGCAAACACCCTCTCCCAGATCGAGGATGTCCAGAAGCAGATCGATGCGACGCAGGAGGACATCGACGAGAAGCAGGCCGATCTCGACCAGAAGCGCCAGGTGCTTGGTGCACGCATGGCATCGTCGTACAAGGCAGGAAACGACAACCTGATCTCGATTGTCCTGAATTCCGATTCGTTCGAGGACCTGTTCCAGAACGTCTACTACCTCGACAAGATCACGGCAGCAGACAATGCGATGATCCAGGAGGTCAAGGCCGCGAAGGATGAGCTCGATGCGCAGAAGGCTGCGCTCGAGGACCAGAAGTCCCAGCTCGATGCCCTGAACCAGCAGCAGACCGAGCAGATGAACCAGATGGCCCAGAAGCAGCAGGAAGTCGCAGACCTCCTCGCGAATGCAGACTCTGCCGTCCAGCAGCTCCTTGCCCAGAAGGATGCCGACCTCGTTGCCTACAACAACGCCGAGCAGGCACGCCAGCAGGCAGAGGCGGCAGCAGAGGCCGAGCGCCAGCGCCAGGCAGCAGCTGCAGCAGCTGCCGCAGCAGCGTCGTCAGGCTCGTATTCCGGCTCCTATGCCGCTTCCGGCGCGGGTGCCATCAGCACGGGCGGCGGCAACGGTTCGCTCTCGTCGGTGCTGTCTGCCTGCAGCAGCACGCCATCACCGGGCTATGGCTACTGCGCTGCCTGGGTCACGAACGTGTTCCAGAATGCCGGTGTCGGCTACTTCGGTGGCAATGCCTGCGACATGTATGCCTCATGGTGCGGCAGCTCGAACAGGGGCGACCTCCAGCCGGGCATGATTATCGCTGTCTCCTCGCACAACCTCGACGCCGCAGGCAGGATCTACGGCCACATCGGCATCTACGTCGGCAACGGCACCGTGATGGACAACATCGGCTATATCAGGAGCACGAGCGTCGATTCCTGGATTTCTACGTTCTCGGGCGTCGTCCCGGCACGCTGGGGCTGGCTCGGCGGTGTTGTGCTCGCCTAGGTTCATCATTCAGATCCGGCAGCCCAAGGGCCGGGAGGAGCAATCCTCCCGGCCCTTCTGCACCAGAGGCAGCCACTTTTTCGGGGGAGCGGCATCGGCGGCTAGGGACGGGGTTTGCCGCAGTTTCCGCAGAAGCGCCCGGTGTTCGTGGCCCCGCAGGAGCAGGTCCAGGGGCCATCCTGCGGCTTCGGACGGGGGCTTCCGCAGTTTCCGCAGAAGCGCCCGGTGTTCGTGGCCCCGCAGGAGCAGGTCCAGGTGTCTGATGCCGAGGAGGGCGCGGAGGCTCTGCTGGCTGCAGGGGCAGGCTGGCCTCCGCCTGTGCCCATGCCATACAGCCCCTGCATGTTCACGTTGCCACCCATCGCGTTTGCCATCCCCATGCCCATGAAGCCTACCGCCGCACCAGCCGTATTGGAAGCGGCCATACGCATCGCATCTGCCTGCGAGGCAGCTAGGTTCGCTGCGGCCATCGTGGGGTCGCGCATGACGGCAGCCCTCTGGAGCTCCTTGATCATTGCCTCGTCTTCGGGCGAAGCGACGATGGAGTTTACGCCGAAGGCGGCTATCTCGATGCCGCGCGTCTGGCTCCATGACTGGGAGAGCTCTTCGTTGAGAGCCTGCGCAAGCTCTGCCGTGTGTGCCGGCACTGCCGAGTAGCGTATTCCCATCTCGGAGATACGGGCAAAGGCGGGCTGCAGCGCCGTGAGAAGCTCGCTTTTCAACTGCGAATCGATGCGGCTTCTTGTAAAGGGCTCCTCGACATTGCCACAGACATTCTTGTAGAACATGAGCGGATCGACGATCCGGTAGGAATATTCGCCGTTGCAGCGAACGGCAATATCAATATCGAGTCCGATATTGCTGTCGACCACACGGAACGGCACCGGCGCTGCCGTCCCATATTTGTTGCCCACAATCTCCTTTGCATTGAAGAAGTAGACGCGCTGGTCCTTGCCGGTGTCGCCGCCAAAGGAGAAGCGCGTGCCTGCGCGCTCGAACGACGCCAGGATCCTTTCGCGCACTGTCTGGCCTCCGCCGAACAGAAGGCTCGGCTCTGTCGAGCTGTCGTAGACGAACTCGCCCGGCTCGCCAGAGGCTTCGACGACGGCACCCTGCTCCACGATGATCATGTACTGCCCTTCATTCACCGCGATCACGGAGCCGTTCGAAATGATGTTGTCCTCGCCGCGGGTATTGGACGAGCGTCCCTGCGCCGATATGCGTTTGCGGCCCTTGGCGACGAGAGTGTCTGCATCGAGCGAGTCGCAATAGAAGTAGTCCCGCCAGGAATCGGCAAGAACGCCGCCGACGGCACCCATGCCAGCCTTCAGAAGTCCCATGGCAATCCCTTCTCCCGTGCGCGCATGGCGCGCTGCCTCTCTCAGAGCGTGGCACAACTGCAGCAGCAGGAAAATTGCCAGACGTCTCATAACGCTCGGCGAAGCTTGGCCGCCAGACCAATTCTGCCGCCCATGTCTTCGATAGAATGTAAAGAAAGGAGTCCTTGGAGCGCTGCCGAAAGGAGCTGCTCATATATGGGCCAGCATGCAGACACGTTTGGGCGCAGGATCCTTGCCTCATGCTGTGCCGGCGGCGCTGTGCTCTGCCTTGCCCTGCTTGCCCTCGAGGCATTCGGCAGCGCCACCCCTCCTGAAGCTGGGACGCCTCTTGTGCTGCCGGTGTTTCCCTTTGCGGCGCCGGGCGCCTATGCCGTGGGGCCTTCTTCCACCTCGGGGTTCATGATCCTTTGCGCCCCTGCGGCTGCCGCATGGGGCTTTTCGGTGCATATCCGCTGCTCCGATGCGCAGATCCGCCATCATCTCAAGACCATAGCAGCTCTTGTGGGCCTCTGGATGCTCGATGTGCTCATCAAGTACCGCTATCCGATCCAGGACAGCCGGATCATCGCTCTTCTGTGGTACCTCTACTATGTGCCCATGACAGCAATCCCGGCGCTCTGCCTTCTCTGTGCCATCCGGGCGGCAGCGCTTGATTCCCGTCCATGGGCCACTGTGCTCAGCCGCGCGCTTGGTGCAATCAGCATCGTGCTTGTCGTCCTCGTGCTCACCAATACCTGGCATCTTCAGGTCTTCCGCTTTGACATCTCGAAGCCGGACTGGCAGAGCGCCTATAGCTATGGGTGGGGGTACTGGCTTGCGGTTTCTGTCTATGCGGCAGAATATTTGGCCTTCTTCGGCTTTCTGCTGTTCTCGTCGCGCCGCCAGCTCCATGGTATCATCGGCCTTCTCTTCATGGCGGCCGTGCCCTTTGCGGTCTACGCGCTGCAGTATGCGCTCCGGTACGAGCATGCGTACAAGACAAACTTCTCGCTCAACTACTGCCTGATTGTGGTTGTGCTCCTGGAGCTGGCGCTCGATTTCGGCCTGCTGCCATCATATGCCTGGTATAGCGAGGCCTTCCAGCGTCTGCCGCTCGACCTCAAGATCCTGGAGCGCGATGGCACTGCTGCATATGCGACAGATGCTGCAGGACCTCTGCCCCAGGAAGTGCTCGGGCTTGTCCTGGAGGCTGCGCAGCCGCGCGCTGATGCGCAGGTGATCCGTCTCAGGACATCGGCCATTCCGCATATGCTTTTCAAGGCATATGGCGTGAGTGGGGGAGCGGCGCTTCTTTCAGAGGATGTGAGCTTCCTGGATCGGCAGCATCAGATGCTCAGGGAACGGCAGGAGCGTCTCCGGAGAAGCAACCAGGTCCTGCGGCATGAAAGCGGCGTGCGCCACGAGCTGTGGCGTCTCGAGAGCGAGCAGCGCCTTCTGTCAAGCATCGAGGCATCCATCTCGAACAAGGTAAGCCGCATACAGGAGCTGCTGTCCCAGCTGCCGAAAGGCACAGGCCCTGACGAGCGTGCAGCACGCTGGGATATCCTTACCGAGGTCAAGCTTCTGGTTGCCTACTGCAAGCGCAAGGGCGCGCTGGTCCTTTCCGTGAAGAGCAGTTCTGCCTTCGAACGCGACCGGCTCCAGCTTGTCTTCAACGAGACGGCCTCCGACCTGCGCTCCATCGGCGTGGACTGCGCTGCTTGCGTGGATGTGAAGAGCGTGCTGCCTGCAGGGACGGTGAGCGTGCTCTATGACTGCCTTTACGATGTGGCATCCGCTGCCCTGTTCGCAGCCGACCCCATCCTTATGATCTTTGTGTCTGAGGAGGGAACAGACGTCGTGATGCGCGTGGCGCTCGAAGCGGCCCAGGTGCCGGCAGGACGTCTCGAGATGGCTGCCAGGAGCCTCAGAAATAGCCTCGATGCCCAGGGCGGGGACCTCTCGCTCGAGACATCTTCGGTCTCGCTCAATGCTGCCCTGCGCCTTCGGGTGCCAAGGACGGAGGGAGAAGGCGGATGAGCAATATCTTCTCGATGCGCGCCTCGACGCTGATTGCCCTCTGCGCGCTGTCCTACCTTCTTGCCGCGGGACAGACGGTCCATGCGTGCTTCTGTGCCATGAGGCGCAGTGCCGTTCCGCGATTGCCCGCTGTCCTCTATGAAGCGATGCTTGCCCTGCACCTTGTATTGGCCTGCGCAGCATCGAGTTCTGCCATTGAGAACAGGGGGCACATCCTCCTCTGGCTGCATCCGATGCTTCTGCCGATCGAGCCGCTCCTCTGGGTGCATGCCGTGGCGGCTGTTGCCGCCATCCTGTATGCCCTGCGGCTGAGGCGGTGGAGCGGACTGGCGGAGGCGGTGCTGTTTCTGTGCAGCACACCGGCAGGCATCGCCCTGCTTGGGCAGCATATGGCTGTGCTCCTCGTCGTCGATGTCTCGTATTTTGCTGCGCGCGTCGTAGCTGCGCTTGCCTTCGATCTGCATGAAGCCAGGACATCGGTCTCGCGCCTCTCAATCATCGATGCCCTTGATGCCTTGCCGGAGGGCGTGATGTGGATTAATGCGCAGCGCGAGGTTCTCTTCATGAATGATGCCATGCGCGGAAGCCTCACTGCGCTCGGCTTCAGGACAGACCTTGCCGATGCCACAGGGCTCTGGGAGCGTCTTGAAGCCTTTGCCAGCGAGACGGCGCCCGATCGCCTGCTTGTCGAGACCATGCCGTCTTCCACATGCCTTTTCGTGCGTGATGAGGCGGTGCTGCGCGGAAGGTGCTGCCAGCAGATCATGGCGCTCGATGTGAGCGAGGAGGCTGCCCTGGGCAGGCGCCTTGCCAGCGTCAACAGGCTGCTCGAGGCCGCCAACGAGGAGCTGGGTGCCTCGATGGCACAGGTGAGAAGGGTTGCCGAAGAAGAGGCTGTGATGCGGATGAAGATCCGTGTCCACGATACGGTAGGCTCGCGTCTGTCGATCCTCCATCGATATCTCGAAGACGGACGCGACGACCCCGAGACGCTTGAAGAGATCGCAGGGCTTCTGTCGAATATCGCAGACGACTTGGCCGATTCAGGTCGTCCGGCCGAGAATTCGGGACTGGTATCCATCGTGCGCGCCTTTGCGCTCATAGGTGTCGAGGTGCAGGTGACAGGCGAGCTGCCCGCCGACAAGGCGGTGGCTGCTGCCTTTGTCGAAATCGTCCTCGAGGCAGTGACCAACGCGGCCAAACATGCCCAGGCAACCTGCGTCGCGGTACAGATGGAAGGGGCAGGCGGAGCGGAAGGCGCATCGCTTACCGTCACCAATGACGGCGCCTCTCCTGCAGAGGTGGTGGAAGGCACGGGCATTCCGGGCATGCGGCGGGCGGCAGCGGAGGTGGGTGCCACCTTTGAGATATGCTCCACCCATCCCTTCACGGTCAGGGCAGTGCTGCCTCCGCAAGGGGATGGCGGGAAGCTGCCGGATGTACCTCCCGGGGCTGCTCCGGATGGAAGGGGGGAGCCATGATCTCGATCGTGCTCGTCGAGGACCAGGCAATGCTTCGGGATTCGCTGGCCTGCACCATCAATGCGCAGGACGATATGGAAGTCGTTGCCTCTCTCTCAGATGCTGCCGATGCGCTTGCTGTGACGAAGAGGACCGGGGCTGCCTGCGCGCTTCTCGATATCTGTACCGAGAACGACTCGAGCGGCATCGTGGCGGCACGCCTGATTAAGGGCGAGCTGCCGGGCGTGAAAGTGGTGGTGATGACCGGGCTTCCTGAAATCACCTTTGTCGAGCGTGCCCGCGAGGCCGGTGTGGACAGCTTCGTCTACAAGAACGTTGGGACAGGCGAACTCCTTGCTATCATCCGCTCGACCATGGAGGGATACTCGACGTTTCCTCTCGCCCGGCAGCGCATCATCCCCGACGGTGTGGAGCTGTCCGAGATCGAGGTAGATATCCTGCGTCTGGTCTGCGAGTCGAAGACCAGAAAGGAGATAGCCCAGGAGCTCTATCTCAGCGAAGGGACGGTCAAGCGGCATATCTCCGAGATCCTTGCCAAGACCGGCTACGACAATATCCTGCGTCTGGCAGTGCATGCGGTCGCCCATGGTCTCATCGTTCCGGGCATGGGCGCTCGAGACGAGCGGAGCGGGCTCTAGTGCGACGGAGCTCCTCCAAAGACCTTGCGCGTTTGGACCTCATGGCGCACCCCGCGGCTTCGGATGGGCCGCGGGGTGCTTCTCTGTGGAGCGTCCTTCAAGCAGAATCATGGTGACAGCAAGGCAGCGAGGCAGAAGGCCACACGGGCGGAAAGGGGAGACGGCTATGGGACTGTTCGGCAAGATGTTCGAGAAGAAGATCTGCAGCATCTGCGGTGGCGAGATAGGGCTTCTCGGCAACCGCAAGCTCGAGGATGGCAACCTCTGCAAGGAGTGTGCCAGGAAGCTCTCGCCCTATTTCAGCGACAGGAGGCGCTCGACGGTCGAGGAGATACGCGAGCAGCTTGAGTGGCGCGAAGCCAACAAGGAGCGTGTCGCCGCCTTCCATGTCACCAGGACACTGGGTCTGGATATCAAGGTGCTTCTGGACGAGGATGCGGGCCGTTTTCTGGTGACTTCCTCTTCGCGCTGGCGTGACGCGAATCCGGACGTGCTGGACTTTTCGCAGGTCACGGGCTGCGATACCGAGACAAGGGAGACACGTTCCGAAATCAGGTGGGAGGACAAGGAGGGTGTGGAGCACAGCTACGAGCCCCCGCGCTACGACGTGGACTACGACGTATATGTGACCATACACGTGAATGTCCCGTACTATGACACGATCGCTTTCAGGGTGAACGACAGCCGCATCGAGGAGCGCAGTTCGGTGGAGTTCCGCGAGGCAGAGCGGCAGGCGCAGGATATCCGTGCGGCACTGACAGAGCTGCGCGAGACCGAGCGGGGAAAGGCTGCAGCTGCTGCCGCACCCAAGACCGCACGTACCTGCCCGTTCTGCGGCGCGACGACCATACCGGATGCCAATGGGCGCTGCGAATACTGCGGCGGCGCTATGGGGGCGTAGCGCTTTGCGCGATGCAGGAAGCAGCTGGTGCAGCACGCCGGCCGAAGAAAGGAGAAGGGGGTGACGAGAATGGAGATCGGGAAGAAGAGATGGGTGGCCCTGTTCATGTCGATGATTGCACTCTGCCTCGTGCTGGCAGGATGTGCATCGGGCGGTGCAGGAGGAGGCGCCGATGCGGCCAAGAGCTTCATCGGCGACTGGAAGCTCGTGGGCATGGAGGAAAACGGCGAATCCACCAGCTCCGAGGACATCGCGCTCATGGAGCAGATGGGCGTGACGGTCACGCTGAGCTTCAAGGAGGACAAGAGCTGCGCGCTCAGCGTCTTCGGCGAAGAGACGTCGGGGACCTGGGAAGCAAAGAGCCCTTCCGAGGCAGCCATCACGATCGAGGGACAGACAATCACTGCGACCCTTGCGAATGAGATGCTGACCCTCGAGGATAATGGCACCAAGATGATGTTCGGGAAGGGCGTGCCCGAGCCCAGCGCAAAAGCTGCTGATCCTGGAACCGCTGCTGTCGAAGAAAGCGCCGAAGAAAGCGACGAGACAGCAGTTCCTATCGGTCAGACCATCGCAGACGATGAGATATGCACGATTGAGGTCATCGACAAGAAGGTCGACTGGGCAGACGATCCTGGCTATACCTTGAAGATCACGAACAAGTCCGACAAGGCCATACGGGTCTCGGCCAAGTACGACACATTCTCTGTCAATGGGAAGATGGCAGATCCTGAGCTGTATGAGACTGTCCAGAGCGGGAAGTACGTCGAGGGCTTCATGTGGTTCAGCGGAGACGATGTGGAAGGAGTCGATGCGCTGACAAACGTCGAAGGCACGATCGAGGTCATGGACGACGCGTCCTATGAAACGCTCAGGGAATATCCGTTTGCCCTGTAGCGTGCCGGCAGAGCTTGGTCCCCGGGCCTTGAGCCCGGGGACTTTCTGCTGCGTGCATGAAATCCTGCAGCAGCTGCTGCGTAGGACAAGAGGCGATTCCATGCATTGCATATGAAGGCCAGCAGGCAAAGAAAAGTCCGGCCATCCTGCAGGGTGGCCGGACTGCATGCTCTCTGGGGAGCTGGGCTCAGTTCTTGAGGGAGTTGAGCGGTGCCGGGAAGCGGCCGCCGCGATGGGCAAAGACCTTGCCGGCATACTTGTTGACGGGCATGACAGGGGCAGATCCGAAGAGGCCGCCGAACTCGAGCATGTCGCCTTCTTCCTTTCCGATGGCAGGGATGAGGCGCACGGCCGTCGTCTTCGTGTTGATGACGCCGATGGCCATCTCGTCTGCGATGATGCCTGCCATGGTCTCGATGGAGGTATCGCCCGGAATGGCAATCATATCGAGGCCGACCGAGCATACGCTTGTCATGGCCTCGAGCTTCTCGATCGAAAGGGCGCCCTTCTCGGCAGCCTCGATCATGCCAGCATCCTCGGAGACCGGGATGAAGGCGCCGGACAGGCCGCCCACCGAGCTTGATGCCATGACCCCGCCCTTCTTGACGCAGTCATTGAGAAGCGCGAGGGCGCAGGTCGTGCCAGGGCCGCCACAGGTGCCGACACCGATAATCTCCAAAATCTTTGCGACGGAGTCGCCGGCTGCTGGCGTCGGTGCCAGCGAGAGGTCGACGATGCCCTTCGCGACGCCGAGCCTACGTGATGCCTCGCGGCTCATGAGCTCGCCGGCACGGGTGATCTTGAAGGCGGTCTGCTTGATCTTCTCTGCGACGGTCATGAGGTCTGCATTGTCGGGGAGCTGCGAAAGCGCTGCTGCCATGACGCCAGGGCCAGAGACGCCGACATTGATCACGGCATCTGCCTCGCCGACGCCGTGCACGGCTCCTGCCATGAACGGGGAGTCTTCGACCATGTTCGCGAAGCAGACGAACTTGGCTGCACCGTAGCAGTCGATATCGGTCGTTGCCTGGGCGCAGGCACGTATCGTCTCTGCGGCACGCAGGACTGCATCCATGTTGATGCCGGCACGGGTCGAGGCAACGTTCAGGGACGAGCAGACACGCTCGGTCGTGGAGAGGGCATCAGGGATGGAGTTGATGAGGCGCTGGTCGGCGCTTCCCATGCCCTTCTGCACGAGGGCAGAGAAGCCGCCCATGAAGTCGATGCCCAGAGTCTCGGCAGCCCTGTCCATCGTGCGTGCGATCGGGGAGAAGTCCTCATCGGCGCATCCTGCTGCGACCATAGCAATCGGCGTGACAGAGACGCGCTTGTTCGCGATGGGGATGCCGTATTCGCGCTCGAGGTCCTCGGCCGTCTCGACGAGATGTTCTGCCTGCGTCACGATCCTGTCGTAGATCTTGTCGCACATGCGGTCCATATCCTCGTCGGCGCACCCCAAGAGCGAAATTCCCATCGTAATCGTGCGCAGGTCGAGATTTTGCTCTGATACCATGGCCAGAGTCTCTGCGACCTCATTCGGAGTGATGTCCATGCTGCCCCTTATCGTCTGTGCTGGTATGTCCCAAGTATGGCAGAGAAGGGACGCATGTACGTCCCTTCTCTGCTGTAGATGCATCAATTTTTACTTTCCGGCTGCTGCTGTGCCGTCCTTCTCGGCCTGCTTCTCCTGCATAGCCTTGAGGCCTTCCTTTGCCATGTCCTCGAGCATGCCGGTGTAGATCTTGGCCTTCGTCTGCTGGCCGCGGTTGCCGTACTGAAGCGCTATGAGGGAGAGGAGCTGGGCCTTGCGCTCGCCCTTGGCATCCGGGAGCTCCTCGAGCATATCGTCGAGGTAGACAGAGCTCCTGTTCGCGATGATCTCATACATCTGGCGGCAGGACTTCTCGTAGGCTTCATCCTCGTCGCGTGCCTCGATGAGCTTCAGCATCTTCTTGGCATCCTTGTACTTGCCGGCATCGAGATAGAGCGTGAATGCCTTGTCCTCGGCGGCAGCGCGCTGCTTCTTGTTGAGGCGGGCATTGAGCAGACGGTCGCAGACCTCGAGGGCATGCTCGTCGTCGCCCTTTGCGATATAGGCATTCATGCGCACGAAGTCGCGGTTGAAGGGGTGCAGGTACATCTTCGCAATGAACGAATCCATGTACTTCAGGAGCTCGTCGTAGGAGCCCTGCGCGAAGTAGCGCGTGATGCGGTCGGAGGCGACGCGGCGCATGATGAAGTCGATGAGGATGAGGACGATAACCAGGATGAGGGTTATCTGCATGGGCGTGCTCATGATCAAATCCTTTCTGGGCTTGAGGCCCAGTGTCTGCGTACCTGTTGCGTCCTTGGGGGAGGGGCGCATGTAGCTACCAGTATACGGATTGGGAGCGCTCGGGCGCCATAAGGATGGCAAAAGGCGCAGGCCCCTGGAGGAACCTGCGCCTTTGAAGTGCTTATGGCTGCCTTCTGCTGTTATGCGAAGTAGGCGACGCCGCCCTCGAGCAGCGGCTGGAAGCGGTTGCCCGGGATGTTCTGGTAGCAGCCCTTGCTCACGCGCTCTGAGTGGCCCATCTTGCCGAGGACGCGGCCATCGGGGCTCGTGATGCCCTCGACTGCCATGAGGGAGCCATTCGGGTTGAAGGCAAGGTCCATCGAAGGCGTGCCTTCGTCGTCCACATACTGCGTGGCGACCTGGCCCTTTGCGATGAGGTCCTTGAGGACTTCGTCAGAGGCGACGAAGCGACCCTCGCCGTGGCTGATCGCGATGCGGTGCAGGTCTCCGACCTCGCACTTGGAGAGCCAGGGGGAGAGGTTCGAGGCAACGCTCGTCGTGACGATGCGGGACTGGTGGCGTCCGATCGTGTTGAACGTCAGGGTCGGGCTTGCAGCGGTCGTGTCGACGATATCGCCGTAGGGAACGAGACCGAGCTTGATGAGGGCCTGGAAGCCGTTGCAGATGCCGAGCATGAGGCCATCGCGCTTCTGCAGGAGGTCGCGCACCGCCTCCGTGATCTGCGGGTTCCTGAAGAAGGCATTGATGAACTTTGCGGAGCCATCAGGCTCGTCGCCGCCGGAGAAGCCGCCCGGCAGCATCACGATCTGGGATTCGTTGATCGCCTTTGCCATGGCCTCGACAGACTCTGCAACCGCCTCGGGCGAGAGGTTGTTGAGGACCAGGGAGCGCGGAGCGGCACCTGCACGCCTCCAGGCACGCTCGGAGTCATACTCGCAGTTCGTGCCTGGGAAGACCGGGATGATGACACGGGGCTTGCCGAAATCGACGCCGCCGGCAGGGGCTGCGAAGTGCACGGGCTCGTAGTCGTGCTCCTCTGCCTTCCAGGCAAGCTTCTCGAGAGCTGGCCCTTCAGCGACGCCGCGGTACGGATAGACATCCTCGATGCCGTGCTCCCAGGCCTCCTGGAGCGTGGCGCCGGCCAGGGTCTCGCCGCAGGCACGGATATGGTAGTCAGCGGCCGTCTCGCCCAAGGGAGCGACAGAGACATTCTCGGGTGCCTTTGGCACGATGCAGCCGTCTGCAAGCTCGACGATATAGGAGCCATAGGCAGGCGTGAAGAGGCTCTCGACCGTATAGGTATCAGCAACATCGACGCCGATCTGGTTGCCCAGGCACATCTTGAAGAGGGCTTCGGCCACGCAGCCATAGCCCGGCGTCGAGACAGCGACGGCGTCCTTGTCGGCAATGAGCTTCTCCACGAAGGAGGAGGCAGCAAGGAAGGAGTCTGCCTCGGGCACAAGGCCATCCTCGTGGTAGGCAGGGACGACAGCGATGACGCGAGAGCCTGCGTGCTTGAACTCGGGAGAGACGATTGTGTCGATCGTGCCCAAGCCTGTCGCGAAGGAGACAAGGGTAGGCGGCACGTCGAGGTCCTCGAAGGAGCCAGACATCGAGTCCTTGCCGCCGATCGAGGCAAGGCCCAGATCCATCTGCGCCATGAGCGAGCCGAGAAGGGCTGCTGTCGGCTTGCCCCAGCGCTCAGGCACGTCGCGGAGCTTCTCGAAGTATTCCTGGAACGTCAGGTAGAGGTCCTTGTGGGCAAAGCCCGTGGCCACCATCTTTGCGACAGACTCGACGACGGAGAGATAGGCGCCGCGGAACTGATCTGCGCTCATGAGGTAGGGGTTGAAGCCCCATGCCATGCCCGAGCAGGTCGTCGTCTCGCCCATGACGGGGAGCTTTGCGACCATGGCCTCGGCAGGCGTGAGCTGGGTCTTGCCGCCGAATGGCATGAGCACGGTCGAGGCGCCGATCGTGGAGTCGAAGCGCTCGGAAAGGCCCTTGTTCGAAGCGACATTGAGGTCGCGGACAAGGGAGTCCATCTTCTGGCCGAAGGTCGTGCCGTCCCAGTCATGCATGTAGGGCTTCTGGGCCTCCACATGCACCTTCTGGTGCTTCGGGGCGCCGTTCGAGCTCAGGAACTCGCGGGAGACATCGACGATGGTCTCGCCGTCCCAGACCATGCGCAGGCGTTTCTCTTCGGTCACGCGGGCAACGACCGTGGCCTCGAGGTTCTCCTCGTGGGCAATCTTCAGGAACTCGTCGACATCCTCAGGCGCCAGGGCAACAGCCATGCGCTCCTGGGACTCGGAGATGGCAAGCTCGGTGCCGTCCAAGCC
The DNA here is from genome assembly GCF_036408795.1 of Olsenella kribbiana. Classification (NCBI taxonomy): domain Bacteria; kingdom Bacillati; phylum Actinomycetota; class Coriobacteriia; order Coriobacteriales; family Atopobiaceae; genus Olsenella; species Olsenella kribbiana. The sequence continues at coordinate 78,686 of NZ_JAZGJP010000003.1, read as the reverse complement.
TTCATACTTCTTCGGGACGCGGTTGAGGTCGATGAAGAGCCCATCTGCAAGCTCGCCGATAGCGACAGAGACGCCGCCTGCGCCGAAGTCGTTGCAGCGCTTGATGAGGCGGCAGGCGTCCTTTCTGCGGAAGAGGCGCTGGAGCTTGCGCTCGACAGGAGCATTGCCCTTCTGGACCTCGGCACCATCCTGGGCCAGGGACTCCACATTGTGAGCCTTGGAGGAGCCGGTGGCACCGCCGATGCCGTCTCGTCCCGTGCGGCCGCCGAGGAGGACGATCTTGTCTCCCGGAGCCGGGCACTCGCGGCGGACATGGTCAGCGGGCGTGGCACCGACGACAGCGCCGATCTCCATGCGCTTTGCCACATAGCCTGGATGATAGAGCTCGGAGACCTGGCCGGTTGCAAGGCCGATCTGGTTGCCGTAGGAGGAATAGCCTGCTGCAGCCGTGCGGCAGATCTTGCGCTGCGGAAGCTTGCCCTCGAGCGTCTCGGATACCGGCTGCGTCGGGTCGCCTGCGCCGGTCACGCGCATGGCCTGATAGACATAGGAGCGGCCGGAAAGCGGGTCTCTGATGGCGCCGCCGATGCAGGTGGCAGCTCCGCCGAACGGCTCGATCTCGGTCGGGTGGTTGTGTGTCTCGTTCTTGAAGAGGAAGAGCCAGTCCTCGGGCTTGCCGTCCACATCGACCGTGCACTTGACGGTGCAGGCATTGATCTCTTCGGACTCATCGAGGGTCGTAAGTATTCCTTTGTGCTTCAGATACTTGGCACCGATCGTGCCCATGTCCATGAGGCAGAGCGGCTTCTTGTCGCGGCCAAGCTCGTGGCGGGCGTCAAGGTAGCGCTGGAAGGCCTGCTTCACGACCTCGTCGTCGATCTCCATATCGTCGAGGTTCGTGCCGAATGTCGTGTGGCGGCAGTGGTCGGACCAGTAGGTGTCGATCATCTTGATCTCGGTGATGGTCGGCACGCGGCCTTCGCTTGCAAAGTAGCGCTGGCAGAACTTGATGTCGGCGAGGTCCATGGCAAGGCCACGCTCGTCGATGAAGGCCTGAAGACCCTTCTCGTCGAGGTCGAGGAAGCCTTCGAGCTTCTCCACCATCTTCGGCTTCGGATACTCGGTCTTGAGCGTCGCCTTCTTCTCGAGCGATGCCTCGCGGGCCTCGACCGGGTTGATCACATAGCTCTTGATCTGGGCGATATCGTCATCCGAGAGCTTGCCTTCAAGCACATAGACCTTGGCAGAGCGGACAAGGGGGCGCTCGCCCTTCGAGATGAGCTGCACGCACTCGCTTGCAGAGTCTGCACGCTGGTCGAACTGGCCGGGGAGCGACTCGACGGCGAAGACATAGGAGCCTTCTGCGACCGGAGGCATCTCCTCGAGGCTGGTGTCGTCCACCTGCGGCTCGCTGAAGACGGTCGGGATGCACTCGTGGAAGAGTGCGTCCGTGATGCCTTCGACGTCGTAGCGGTTGATGATGCGGAGCTTTTCGAGGCCGGCAATGCCGAGCATGTGCCTCAGCTCATGGGAAAGGTCTTTTGCCTCTCCGTTGTAGCCGTCCTTCTTCTCCACGTAGATGCGCTGGACCATGGTCCTACCTTCCCGGGGGTGTGGTGGCACGTACAGCTCAATTCTACGTCTCGGCCAGGGGAGGAGAGCCCACCTGTTTGCCTGCTGATAACACTCCCTGCAAATACCGCATACGGAAGGGATGGGTGTCCAGAGCAGGGGTGGGTCCCGTGCAGGCAGCCGGCGTTCTGTTTCCACCCGCTTTCCGGAAGCAGGGAAAGGGCCTCAAGAGGGACCGTCTGCAGGCAGCTGCTGTGAATTGAACCTACTTCCTGGAAAGTTCAACGATTGGTGCATACAAGCTGTGCTATGCTGCCACTTGCATTGAACATACGGCAGCAGATGAATTGAACTTCTCATAAAATTGAACTTGTTGCGCATGCAGGGAAGGAGCGCGCATGGAAAGCAGGACTGCAGCGGAGCCCCAGGCCTTTGCCCGGCGTCTGGAAGATGCGATGCAGGAGCGCCACCTCAAGCAGGTCGACCTCATCCATATGGCAGAGGATGCCGGCGTGAAGCTCGGCAAGAGCAAGCTCAGCCAATATGTAGGAGGAAAGACCTACCCGCGTCCCGAGATGCTCGATTTCCTTGCCCAAGCACTTGATGTGCCGTCTGCATGGCTTGGAGGAACGGAAGCCTCCGATCCTGCAGCAGCACAGAAGGCACCTGAACCCAGCACAGACCAGAAGAGCACGACAATTCCGGAAGGACGTCCGATGCGCGAATTCACGAAGTCCCACAAGCTCGACAATGTCCTCTACGACGTGCGTGGCCCCGTGGTCGACGAAGCCAACCGCATGGAGGAGGCGGGCACCCATGTCCTGAAGCTCAACATCGGCAACCCTGCTCCCTTCGGCTTCCGCACGCCGGACGAGGTCGTCTACGATATGAGCCGCCAGCTCACGGAATGCGAGGGATATTCTGCCAGCCGCGGCCTCTTCAGCGCCCGCAAGGCCATCATGCAGTATGACCAGCTCAAAGGCCTGCCCAATGTCGAGATGAACGATATCTATACCGGCAACGGCGTCTCCGAGCTCATCAACCTCACGATGCAGGCGCTGCTCGATGACGGGGACGAGATCTTGATCCCGAGCCCCGACTACCCGCTCTGGACGGCATGCGCCACGCTTGCAGGCGGCCATGTCGTGCACTATCTCTGCGACGAGAAGGCCCATTGGTATCCTGACATCGAGGACATCAGGAAGAAGGTCACGCCGCGCACGAAGGCCATTGTCATCATCAATCCGAACAACCCCACCGGCGTCCTCTATCCGAAGGAGGTCCTGGAAGAGATTGTCGAGGTCGCACGCGAGCATCAGCTCATGATTCTCTCCGACGAGATCTATGACCGCCTTGTCATGGACGGCAAGACACACGTTTCCATCGCAAGCCTGGCGCCGGACCTGTTCTGCATCACCTACTCCGGCCTCTCGAAGTCCCACATGATCGCCGGGTATCGTATTGGATGGATGACGATGTCGGGCAACAAGGACTGCGCACGCGACTTCATGATGGGCATCAACATGCTTTCGAACATGCGCCTGTGCTCCAATGTGCCGGCTCAGTCCATCGTCCAGACCGCCCTCGGCGGGCACCAGTCCGTGAACGACTACATCGTGCCGGGCGGCCGTGTCTATGAGCAGAGGAACTTCGTCTACGACGCCCTCAAGAGCATCGACGGCGTCGAGGCCGTGAAGCCGGATGCTGCCTTCTACATCTTCCCGAAGCTCGATCCGAAGAAGTTCCATATCACCGACGATGAGAAGTTCGCGCTCGACCTGCTGCGCCAGAAGAAGGTGCTGATCGTCCACGGCAAGGGCTTCAACTGGGAGACGCCGGGATATTTCCGCATCGTCTATCTGCCGCGCATCGAGACCTTGCGCGAGGCCATGAACAAGCTTGCCGACTTCCTGAGCTACTACCACCAGTAGGAGGATTCGCAGATCCCAGAGATGTCCAGAAGCGCCGTGTCCTGAAAATGGGGTGCGGCGCTTCTGTGCTGTTCCGGCGTCCTTGCCAAGGCTCTGGGGTCTCTCTCGAGATCTGCGCTATCGGCACAGACCCATACGTGGCACCGGAAAGCGCTGTCCGGTGCCTAGGACATCCAGGGAAGTGCAGGCGCCGGTGTCGGGTGCGTGCCGATCATGCGCTCCATCCACACCACGTCGTACCACTGGCCGAACTTGTAGCCGCATCTTGCGAAGCGGGCACAGAGCGCATACCCCAGCCTCTCGTGGAAGCGGATGCTCGCATCGGTGAGATAGGGGTCCTCGGTCCGGTCTTCAGGAAGCGCCGTGATGCAGGCGTACATGTTCTGGATGCCCATCTGGGAAAGTTTCTCTTCGAGCCCGGCATAAAGCGCCCTGCCGATGCCTTTTGCGTGTTGGGCCTCGTCTACATAGATCGAGGTCTCCACAGACCAGGAGTAGGCGGCGCGTCCATGATAGACGCCCGCATAGGCATAGCCCAGAAGATGGCCGGGCTCTTCTGCGCCTGCTGCCACAAGGTAGGGGTAGCGCTCGAGCGTATGGGCAATGCGGGAACTGAACTCCTCGGCTGAGGGAGCCTCATATTCGAACGTTATCGCTGTTCCCTCCACGTAGGGACGGTAGATGGCGGCAAGCGCTGCTGCGTCGTCGGGGATGGCAGGGCGGATGAGGATGCCTTGTTCGGACATGGAAGCTCCCAGGTTTCGAGAAGTCGGTTCATAGACAGTCTATGGCAGGAGGGACCTTTCGGCATGAGTTGCCGCAGGCTTGTTACGTTGCTGCATTTGCCGAGAGGCGTTGTGGTACAAATGCTGAAGGGGTATACGAGACACGAGACGTGCTTCGGCGCATTCGCTTCCGAGGAGGCCTGCCATGGAAGAGGACTTTACCGTCCACAGCGACGCGATGGACAGGGATTTCGATGTTGAGGTCTATGGAGCGGGCGGAGCGCCCCTCATCGTGCTTCCGGAAGGCAATGGCTCCTGTTCGAGCTGGAACGACCATGGCATGGTCGAGACGCTCTCCGACCGCATCGACGACGGGACGATACAGCTCTTCTGCGTCGACTCGGCAGACCCTTCCGGCTGGTACTTCGCAGAAGGCGCTGCACGCTACCGCAAGAAGGCGGCGCTTTCCTACATCAAGTTCCTCTGCCAGGAGTTCGTGCCGTTTGTGCGTACGAAGAACCAGGGCCTTCCCATCCTTGCCGGCGCCGGCATCGGCGCCCTCAATGCCGCCATCGCAATGCTCCAGCACCCTGAGCTCTTCGGCGGCCTCCTTGCGATGTCGGGCACCTATGATGCAAGAAACATCGTCGGGGAGAGCTTCGACGATGTATGGGAGCAGCTCTCGCCGGTCGATATCGCACAGCATCTGACGGCGGCCCAGAAGAAGTCTTTGGCTCCCCGCCATCTTGCCTTCGTGTCAGGCCAGAATGTATCCGAGGACGGAGTCAAGACGCAGCATGCCCTCGAGGCGATCTTTGCAGACCAGGGCATCGACGCCACATTCGAGTACTGGGGCGAGGATGTCACGCACAGCTGGATGTGGTGGCAGGAGATGGCACGCCAGATGGTGCCCTGCCTTCTTTCCAGGGATGGTCTCGAGGAACGGAAGAGATGCGGCATCCTCTCCCGTGCAGAGATAGCAGCTTCCGAGGCAGAAGATGTCTTCGAGGCAAGAAGGCAGGACCTTGCCGGAGCGCAGGCCTGGCTCGACAATGCCTCCGAAAATGCGGATGCCACCTCGAAGCGGCTTGACGCCGAAAAGGCCAATGTCGCTGCGCGCGCAGACCGTGCACGCGCGCTCCAGGAGAGCGCCAATGCGCTCTGGAGCGCGCGCGATGCAGCGGCACAGGCGCTTGCGGAGGCAGAGGCCCGTGCCCGCGCTGCGCAGGACGAAGCGGACAGGGCAGCCCATGCCCTCTCCGATGCCCAGTGGATCGAGGGCGAGGCCAAGGCCGCCCAGGCATCTGCCATCGAGGAGAAGAGGCGCGCGAAGGAGTCGGTCGCGACGCAGAAGGATGCGCTCGAGCGTGCCCGCTATGCAAAGACGCGTGCAGAAGCGGCGCTCAAGGCAGCTGCTGCCCAGAAGAAGGCATAGCGCTGCTCCCGGACCGGGCATGGTAGGAAAACTGAACTGGTTGGCTTGGATTGCATGAAGGGGCTGGTATCGTACAGATGCCAGCCCGGTACATACGGCTGCTCTACCCCGGCTGCACTTCACGGTAGAGGCGGGGAGCGCCTGCGCGGTAGGCGCTCGGGCTCTGTCCGCACATCTCGCCGAAGCGGTAGCTGAAGTTCGATTCGCTCGCAAAGCCTACCTGGCGGGCAATCGTGGCGACGGGTATCGTCGTCTCTGCAAGGAGCTCCTTTGCCTGCGTGATGCGGTAGCGCAGAAGGTAGCTATGAGGGGTCGTTCCGAGCTGGCGCTTGAAGAGGCGGATCAGCTGCGAGGTGGAGATGGCAGCCTCCCGGGCTACATCGTCCACATGGAGGTCCTCTGCGTAGTGCTCTTCCATGTAGCGGCGCGCCACCGATACGGCATCGAACTCGACGAAGGATCCTCTCGAGTCAGGAGCAAGCGCAATGGAGGTCAGGAGCCTGTCCACGGCAAGCGATGTAGTCAAGGACTCTATATATCCTTCCTTCTTCATGTTCTCGAAGATCGTCTCGAAGATGGGCTTCACGTCTGCAAGGGGCAGGCTTACCGGCTGGAGCTTCGGGAGCCCCATGGCCTGGGAGATGGCATCGGCACCGGCGCCGTTCACATGGGCCCAGAGATGGTACCAGTGGTGGCGTACGGGATCGGTGACATAGCGCTGGGGTGCCCTGCAGTCCATAAGGAGGGCCTGGTTCTGGCCAAGCGTCACAGACTGGCCTCCCTGCTCGATGATGCCTGCGCCTCCGAGCGTATAGAAGACAAGATAGGCATCCTTGTGGGAGCGTTCCGTCACAAAGCGCTCGCGTGCGTAGAACGTGCCTGCCTCCGTGCAGAAGAAAGGGAGGGAGCGGCCTGTCTCGCTCGGCGTGGACCTGAACCAGGTGCTCCTCTTCTCGATATCCATGGTGTAGGTGAGCATGGCATCTCCTGGGAAAAGACGTCGCAAAGGCTTACTCGGAACAGCTTATCATGACAGGGGATGGGCATGCGCAAATATCGAAACACAGCATTGGCTGGCAGTGTCGGTCCGTATATATGTGCAGCATATCCTTCGTTTCAATGAAGCGAGGAAGCAGGCGCAGATAGGGAATCTGCATCATGCCGAGGACGGGCTTGCCTGAGGCCATGCTATCTGGCGATATCGGGCGACAGACACTGCAGGCGGAAAGGATGCTTTGGGCGAGATTGCGCACATGAAGGCCTGGCGCCTGCAGATCGGGATGGGGGGAGAGCAGGTCCCGTCTGGAATCTGCAGAGCCTTTCCGTGAGCGAACTGCCCTGCATATGCCGTTTTTTCTGGCCCATCTGGCCGAGAATGGTGCAGGCATCGGCGTGATGCCGGCGGGGCTTTCCCGGCTGGTCCTGCTTGACTCTTTCCATGCCCTGAAGACTCTGGGCTGCCGGGTTCTTCCGCCCATGACGGGAGAATTCTGCAGGCTCGGGGCAGCGGCTGCCAAAGGAGGGGTGCGCCATAGTGAAGACAGGTCCTGTTCCAGAAGAGGCGACAGCTGCTCGTCTTCCTGCCTTCCACACAGAGAGGGCGTCCGTAGGAGACGACTTCCTCGATGGAATCTGCGAAGGGCCAGGAGCTCCAGGCCGTCTCATGCGTCTGGCCGGACCTCTTGGCTCTGGCAGGGCCACGCTTCTGGGGGATCTGGCACGGATTGCAAGATGATGAAGGATGGCAGGCAATATAGATTTCCGGCACAGGCCTTCTGAGGGATGCTGTAGATGGACTTGCTGCATTGTCTGAGGGCTTGGATGATGGATGTCTGCCTGATGGCCTCCGTCTCCGCCATCTGCTTGAGCGCACCACTGCCTATCTGAATGGCGGAGGCAGGGGTCTCGTGCTTCTGGTGGATGACGCGCGGAAAGCAAAGAAAGACGAGCTTGCGCTTCTGGCTGAATGTGTGCAGTACGAGATCAGGAAGAGACATGACATAGCGCTCGTCCCTGCAGGGACACGCGAGAGCATGCTTGCATGTGCAGATGGCGCTGGCATGGGCTCTCTTTCGCGTGCGAAGGCAGAAGATCTGCGTGTGATTCCTGAGGACGAATCTGCGCCTGCCCTGGAAGAGGCGCTCTTGGCAGCTGGCCTTGTAATCGAAGGTGGAGTGCTGTCGCAGCTGCTGGATGAGGCACAAGGACATGCAGCCCTGCTCCAATGCATCTGGCACAGCCTTGCATCCCTGCCTTCGGGTACGAGCATCACTTCAGAATGCGCACGGCGCTGTGTCCAAGAAGCGCAGACAAGGCTGTCACGAAAGCTCCTTGGGGGGTGTCTCAGTTCCTGATCCTGCACTCCTCTCTGTCCTGGCCAAGAGCAGAAAGCTGCAGGCGCTTGGCTCTGTGGCAGCGGAGCTGCATGGGGACGAAGCTGCGGCTGTCTCTGCTGCAGATGGGCTCAAGGAACGCCAGCTCCTGGAAGAGACCTCCCCGGGCTGCGTGGCGCTGGCGCATCCCTTTCTCGGGATCTATCTGCTGGAGCATGCAGGCAGCCTCGCTTCTGCGGCGTCCTAGAGGCCTGATGCTGCGCTTGCCTCATGGCGCCAGTCGAGGAAGGTGGCTATGGCACAGATGAGCAGCAGGTAGCCGAGAGAGGTTGCATAGGCTGCAAACGTCGAATAGGGTGCCACAAGCACGAAAGCAGCAGAGAGGGCCAGGGCGATGGCGCAGAAGCCATTGAAGATGGGAGAGGTGCCTCTCTCCTTGCCGCTTCTTGCCTTCTTTGCATAGGACCAGGAGCCAAGGCCAAGGATGATGCCGAAGAAGAGGCTTGCATAGATGTAGAGGGCTTCTGACTTCACGATGGTGAGGACAAAGATGAGGGAAGCGGCAATGAGCGCTCCGATGCGCAGCTGTTCCTTCCGGAGGTCTGCGCCCTCTGCCTTGAGGCGGAAGACGAGCTCTGCTGCAAGCACGACCACGACAGCAAAGAGCGCAAGAGACAGCGCCATGGGAATCGCTATCTGGTGCAGGGCGATGAGGAGGATGCCTCCTGCCAAGAGCTCGATGCAGTGTGCCAGCCCATCAACCAGGAACCACTGGATAGGGACATGCTCCTTGAGAGAGTCCGATACAGCGCCCGCAAACATGCGGAGCGGCACCTTTGCTGCGGTCTTCCTGGCTCCGGGTCGCGAGCCTGCAATCCCTTCCAGGATGAGCGGCAGGCTCTCGTTCAGAGAGGCTGCGATATCGGAAGTCTTGGAGCCGGCTCTGCCGATTGCATTGAAGACATCATCCGTGAACTCCTGCCGCTCCTTCAGCGAGACATTGTCCATCCACTCATGGAAGACCTCTGCACAGTAGTCGCTCTCAGGATCGGGCTTTGCTGCAAGGTCGAGCTTTCCTTCCCTGAGCTGCCAGGAGAGGAGCTCATGCTGGAAGATGCCACCGCCTGAGCTATGCACGACGAAAGGTGCCAGTGCAGGCTCGAAGAGCCTGCCGAAGACGCTGAAGGACGGGATGATGCGGATGGTCTTGGCTATCCAGGCGCGGGAGGGCTTGCCCGACGCAAGCTCGGGAGCTATGCCAGGGCCATCGAGGAGATAGATGGCATCGATCTGGGAGAGCTCCTTGCCGGTGAGCTCGGCTGTTGCATACTGTGCGAGATTGGCACCTTTCGAGTGTCCACCGACCAGAAGATGCGTGCCTGATTCCTCTGCATGTCTGAGTGTCTCGGCAAGATAGCTCCGGGCACGCTTCTGCGCTTCTGTCTCCTTGAAGGAGAGCTCGAAGTCTTCCTTCCAGCCAAGGATGGTCGAGTCCGTTCCCCTGAAGGCGACAAAGATCCTGCCGTCAGGCAGACGGAACTCTTCAGCAGAGAACTGGGTCCTTTCCAGCGAAGGCTCTGTATCCACATAGCGGCAGACGCGCACGTCGCCAAAGCGCTTCGTTGCAGCAGTCTTCTCGAAGAATCCTCTTCCTTCGCTGCTGAGGCCCTTGGGAGCAATGAGGCCAGATGCTTCCTCTGTGCATTCGGCAAGGCTCAGGCCTGCCTCTGTCTTCGCTTCATCCAGAGCCGCAAGGTCATAGTAGGCAAGCTTGCAGAGGACGATTGCATCGATCTCCGAGAACGGGGAGACGGAGAAGGGAATATCCCCGCGCCACCCGAGGTAGCTCTCGATGTTCGTCCCATAGTCCATAGCATGCTCCTCGTATCGGATGAATCCATTGTAGGTGCATCTGCTGGCTGACGGCGCTGTGCTGCTCAGCGCTTGGGGATGTCTTTATTCCTGTCGGGAGCGGGAGATAGCATGAGCATGGCAGAGAAAGCTGCTGCCAAGATCTGGAGAAAGAGGTTGCCATGCTGAGGCTTCTCAAGGGCATTCCCTATATCACGCCGATTGTGCTTCTCCCCCAATCCTGTTGCTGTATTTCCTCGTCAGAGGGCAGAGGCAAGCCGAAGACTTGCAGAAAGAGGCTTCGGACTGGCGAGATGCTTATCGGGATGCAGATAGCGGAGTGCTGGCCTGCAATGGATACGACTTGCGGGCTCTTGCCATAGCGTCAAAACCTCACCATATCCGGCAAGGCTTTGACAGCACACACGGGTGGCTGGCTTGCCGGACACTTCCTTTCTGCTGAATATGCCTTCATATATAGACAGAGAGAGCCTGGCTCCACATGGGCCAGGCTCTATGCTGCTGCATTGCTCTTGCGATGCGGGCGATGCTGACCGATACCTAATGGCTGGGGACGATGGCATCGAGATTGAAGCCCATGCCGGTCGTGTGTGCCGTGACGTCTGATGCCATGACCAGCACGGCATTGGCTACTTCTTCAGGCTTGGCATAGCGCTTGTCGAGGGCTGTAGAGGCAAAGATGGCCTCTGCCTCCTCATGCGTCTTCGTATCGCCGAAGGTATCCTTCTCGATGCGGCGCATCATGTCCGTATCCACAGGACCCGGGCAGATATAGTTCACATGGATGCCTTGGGGCATGAGCTCCTGGGCAACGCACTTCGTGAGGCCTGCAACAGCATACTTGGAGCTCACATAGGCCTGCATCGTGGCGGTCGGCGTGTAGGAGCCGGCAGAGGCGAGGACGACGATAGAGCCATGCTTCTTCTCCTGCAGCACAGGGGCGGCATACTTCATGAGCCACATGGGAGAGTAGACGTTCAGGGTATAGACCTTCGTGAACTCGTCTGTCGACTGCTCGGCAATCGGGCAGACCTTTCCTTCGTAGCCTGCATTGGCTACGACGATATCGATCGTGCCGAAGGCTTCCTTCGCGCCTTCGACGAAAGCCTTGACCTCTTCTTCCTTCGTGGCATCGACGACGAAGCCCTTGGCATGGTCTGCATCCACGCCGAGCGTCGGGATGAGGCGGTCAAGCTTCTCCTGGCGGGTGGAGGAGAGGGCGAGCTTTGCGCCTTCTTTTGCAAAGGCGCGAGCGATGGCAGAACCGATGCCTCCGGTGGAACCGGTAAGGAGCACGACCTTGTCTTTGAGATTCAGATCCATGGGGATACCTCTCTTGTAGCGTTGGGTAAATGCTGCTTGTAGAGTACACATTCCTGCATATGGCCCAGGTCTCGTTTCCACCATGAGCCACAATGGCACGGCGTGTGGTACGCACTGAGACAAAGAGCGCTGCTAGATGCGCTGTTAATGAAACTGTTTACGAAAATCTTTCAAGGATATTGCGGGAAACATGCCACTTACTGACAAAAATGTACCGCTCACGGCTGAAGTTTCAGTAAGTATTGAAACTACTGGAACCAACCCATATGGTTGGAAACGGTTCCGGAAGCGCTATCAGAAAAGATAATCAGCTATCAGGAATAAAGCTGAATTGGCGGAAGATCTCTGTCCTGCCATTCGGCCAAGCATTGGTATAGAGCAGTTCTGGGGCAGTGGGCTGGGCCCGCCGCTGATGGCTGCATGCCCATGAGCCAGAGCCTCATAAGCCCTGGTCAAGGGAATTTTTCTCTCGAAGTCGGAAGGGGTGGACGCGTCGTGGCGGACAAGAACCGCACACAGCAGAAGGCGCCCCATGGCAGGGCAAAGGCCTGTATGACGGGAAAGAGGGCACTTGCCTTCACGCTTTCCGTGCTTCTTGCATGGATGCTCGCTATGCCATCTGTCACATCCGCAACGACTGACGATGGTACAGGCGTAGAAGAAGTTGCTGCCGCCAGCGTGCAAGATGAGAGCTCTGTGTCTTCCAAGACTGAGAGTGCTGATTCGTCTGCAGCAACTACAGCTGATGCATCTGACAAAGACAGCAGCAATGCTGCTTCGGATCCTGCATCCAAGACCAGCGCCGATAGCAAGGCCTCCGATACCGCACAGAACAGCGCTGCAGCTTCTGAAAATGTGTCGGGGGGGGGTACCTCCGAAGCAGAATCTGAGGATGCTTCCGCAGCTGAAGAGACGTCTTCTGTAGTTGAGGAGTCTGCTGCTGCAAAGGCAGCGCCAGTACTCAGGGCAGCGAATGGCGCAACCCAGATAACCGATAGCTCTTCATTTGCTGACATGGCAAATGGCGGAACATACCAGCTGGCGAATAACATTACGGTCAGCAGTACGGTCTTCGTCTCGAAGGCTGCATCTCTTGACCTCAATGGCCATACAATCAACTACACCGGCAGCGAGAGCCTGTTCCACGTGCAGAATGGCGGCACGCTGACCATCACGGATTCCCACACTGTGACTGATACTGTTGCAAGCACTAGCACTGTTGACGCGCAGAACAATGTGTCCTCGATCGGGAAGATGGCAAGCATCGAGTGGGATGGCAATGCACCCACCAAGCTCACCTACTACGTGACGAAGTCGACCGTCAACAGCGATGGAATCAGCACAACCGAGTCCTGCGAGGAGCACGAGGTCACTCCGGGTGGCGTTATCAATGCCACGAACGGGAGCGGTGCCAACTCCGTCATCTACATGGATGGCGGCGAGCTCGACCTCCAGGGCGGCTTGATCACGATGGCGCATGCGGACAAGTACCAAGGATCTTATGGCCATATCATCGACGTCAATGGCGGCACGTTCAACATGTCTGGTGGCTACGTCTGTGGTGGCACGTTCCAGACTGGCAGGAACAGCAATGACCATGGTGGTGGCGTTCTCGTCCGCGGCGGTTCCATGACGCTCTCTGGTGGTGTCATCGCTGCCAACAGCGACGGCGAAGGCGGCGGCATCTACAATTCCGCGACCCTGACGGTCAGCGGCGGTGTGATCAGCGGGAACTGGGTTCCTGTCAGCAGCTATGGTGGCGGCATCTCCTCCGTCAATGGTACGCTGACTGTCTCAGGTGGCTATATCACCAACAATGTTATGAGCCGCTATTGTGGCCACGACGGCTGGGGAGACCATGGTGGAGGCGGCATTGCTGCTAGGAGCGGTGGATCGCTCAGCATCACAGGCGGCTACATCACGGGCAACAAGTCCCAGGAAGCTGGTGGCGGCATCTACGCTGGTGCCAACAATGTTGGACTGAAGAGCTTCACCATTACCGGTGGAACGATTGCCTCGAATGCATCGGAGAACTCTGAGGGCGGTGGCGTACGCGTCTCGCAGTACACCAAAGCTGTCTTTGACGCTGCAAGTGGAAAGAAGATCTATATCACCAACAATGCCTGCAACTCCACCTTTGACTGGGGTGGTGGCGGAGTCTTCGTGCAGGCAGCCAACAGCGTGCAGAACAACGGAGATCTTGTTGCGAAGAATGCCTTGATAACGAACAATACCGCAGGTGGTTATGGTGGCGGTCTCGCGGCGTGCCCTACGGGCGAGACCGTGGTGACTCATACGCAGGGTGCGGCAATCTATGGCAACCATGATGCTGGCCAATCGACTCCGAATTTCTACCAGGGCACTGTCAAGAACATGGACTCCACAGTGGCCTATCCCAACAGCACTTTCCGCTACAACGGCCACGCAGACTACTTCCTCGTGCGCGGGAGTGACAACAGCAGCTATATCTCCGTCATTACTGGCCGCATGCTGGGAGACGGCGCCGCAAAGTGGTCCGGCTCTATAGATGGAGTTAAGACCGATATCGACCCCAACTCGGGCGCAGAGGCCAAGTACATGGTGGGCCTTACGGCGAATCCGGATCAGGCTGCCAAGACTGCTGCCATTGGAGCGGCGACGCTGATCATCAGCGGCAACTACTCGCACAATCACGGTGGCGGCATCATGACCAATGGTGGCGTCACGCTCGGTGACGTGAAGAATATCGACATCTATCCTGGCCTTTCGTTCAACGCAAAGAAGTCGCTCACGCAGGATGGAGCAAGTGCCCAGCTGACCGATGACGAATATACCTTCGTGCTGCTGAGCCCTGCATCTTCGACCAGCGCTGCTCCATCTTGGAATAGTGATGGCACGCTGAATTATGGCGGCTGCACGGAGTCTGAGCGTACGAAGAATGATGCCAACGGCAACATTCACTTCAACGTCAGCAGCGAGTATTCCCAGGCGGGCGAATATCGCTACTACGTAGCAGAGATTCCAAACTCTGGCGATACTACGACGAAGACGTATGACAAGACGATTTACCGGATTGATGCTGATATCCGCGAGGATACAAGCCAGCGCACCACGCTTCTGGGCATCACGTTCAAGCACTACACCATCTCTAATCTGAGGGTGACGCCCATCACAAATGGCGTGGACGGCACACCCTATAAGCCGAGCACTACAACTGCCGACTCCATTACGTCATTCACGCTTACGAAGGATGGCAACAGCAGCAATGCTGCCTTCACGAATACGCTGAAGCCGTACTCTACGACTGGTTCATTCGCTCCTAAGGTCACAAAGACCGTTACAGGTGGCGAAATGAAGACATTCACGTTCAAGCTGTATAGCAAAGATGGACTAAAGAGCGATGGCACTTGGGACGACAGCAAAGTTCTCGATACCAAGACTAATGACGCTGACGGCAACGTGAATTTCGATTCCATTACTTACACCCTCGGTCTGAAGGATCTCGATACCAAGGCTCGTGGAGGTAAGACGACCTACGACTACTATATCCGCGAGCAGTCTGGCGCTGAGTCTGGCTACACGTACGATTCCGGCTATATCAAGGTCCATGTCACGGTTATTGATAACTCGAACGGAAGCCTGACGGTGGATCCGGCCTATACCTACTGCGAAGCAGATGGAACGGCAACGAAAAAGGGAGCGGAGTTCGATAACAAATATGCTCAGTCCCTTCCCAATGCCGGACAGGCGGGAATCGCCTTGGTCTACGTCGCTGGTGGCGCAGCCCTTGCATACGGCCTCTGGAGGCTCGCCAAGAGCCGCCGCGATGCCCGGAAGGGAGGCGATGGGCGATGATCGAAGCTATTCGTGAACGCTCTTGCCGCATCCTCGCCCTCGCCGCCTGCGTCCTCATGGCCCTTATGCTTACTCCAGTGAATGCCTTTGCAGGTGAGGTGACCATCTCGGGGACCAATGCCAGGGCCTACAAGGCCTACCAGGTATTCGATGCCGATGTCGCATACAGTGCAGAGCAGCAGAAGGACGTCGCATCTAACATCTCCTGGGCATCCGATGCAGCCAGGTCAGCTGCGGAGTCTGCAGCAGGCAGGAGCTTCGCCACGGCGCAGGATGCAGCTGGCTGGATGCAGCAGAGCCTGAGCGACGGCAACGAGGTAGACTACGCCCTTGCCAAGGCCCTCATCGCGAGCGGCGCCAAGGCGACAGACCTCACAGCAGGAACTTCCGCAGAGCTCTCAGAGGGCTACTGGCTTATCGTCACGGACGACTCCGCCCTCGGCGTATCCGAGGCAGGCACGGCACCGGTCTTCGTGCTTGTAGGGACAGGCGCAAAGACCATCGAGCCCAAGTCCTCGGTGCCTACGGTAGAGAAGCATGTCCAGGAGAACAGCACCGGGAAGTGGCAGAAGGCAGCGGATGCCACGGTGGGCGACGACGTCTACTGGAGGCTCGAGGCCACGGTCCCGGCAGGCCTTCAGGGCTATAGCTCCTACAGGGTCTGGTTCGAGGACGAGATGTCCCAAGGCCTCGACCCCAGCAGGGTCGCCTCCTCCGCGAAGGTGTACCTCGTAGCCGGCACCAGCTCCAGCTTCGATGACGCCACATCATGGACGGATATCACCAGCCAGTGCACTGTTAAGGTCTCCGGCCAGACGTTCGAGGTGGAGTCTCCCGACCTCGTGTCCGCGCTCGGATCCGACGTGCTCGCGAAGCAGGGCGCCCAGGTCTGCGTCGTCTACAGCGCACCTCTGAACCAGAAATGCAATCACGGCGCTTCCGAGGGCAACCCCAACACGGTGCACCTCGAGTATCCGAAGTCTCCGCTCTCGGGCGACGAGCGCTCGAAGACGCCCGACAGCAAGGCTACCGCCTACACGTGGGACCTCCAGCTGACGAAGCGCTCCAAGGACGGGGACCAGGTCCTCTCCGGCGCGGTGCTCGATGTCACGGATCCTTCCGGAAGGCATCTCGCACAGGACGGCTCCTGGACATCTTCGGATTCCACCGTCACGACCGACGGGCAGGGCCATGTGACCCTCTCAGGCATCGACTCCGGCACGTACCTCGTATCCGAGATCCAGGCTCCGGAAGGCTACGAGCGCTTCGAGGGGACGAGGAGGATCGTCCTCTCCGTCTCGGGTCTGGATGTCAAGCAGGTGGCATCCGCCCACCCGGAGCTCTCGATTCAGGCAGAGGATCCTCTCCGAGCCGACGCTATCGATCCCTCCACGAGCCTCCTCCGGGCAAGCATCCTCGATGCGCCGACGCCTCCCGGAGAGACTCCGCCCGGAACGACGCCTCCCAAGGAAGGAAACCCTGACATGGGCGATATCTCCGGGATGGAAGTGGCGGCGCTCCTCGCAATGGTAGGCATCGCACTTGCAATCGTTGCCTGGCAGATGAGAAAGCACACCAAGAACGACCGGAACTAGGAAAGCACTACAGCACTGACATCAGCCGAATATCCCTGTGGGCACGCGGATGACAGCCTTATCCAGCAGGCTGCAGGGAGAGCTCGGCACAAAAGCAGGTTTTGTTTGGGGAACCAGGGGCCAAAGGCGCCTCGTGACCATACAGAAGGGGACGGAGAGATCCGTCAAGAGGAAGGAAAGCATCATGAAGAAGCACAGCATCGCACGCGCAGCCGTCACGGCCGGCCTCACGATCGCAATGAGCCTGGGCGGAGCGCTCGGACCTGCGACCATGGCATTCGCAGCAGAGGGAGACAACACCATCACCATCAGCAATGTCCAAGGCAACGAGACCAGCTTCAAGGGCTACGAGATCTTCAAGGCCACGGTCACGGATAACACTGATGGCACGAAGTCGGTTTCTAATATCTCTTGGGCCAACGACGACGTTAAGGCTGCCGTCGAGGGCGTCATCAGTGCACAGGACACGAGCTATGCCGGCACGACCGCACAGGATGCCGCCGACTGGATCACAGCTAATGTGACGAGCACGACAAATATCGACGCATCCAATCCTGTTGCAGAGGCTATCGCTAAGGCTGTCATGGGCAAGACCTCCCAGACGACCGTCGAGGGCGGCAAAGCAAGCTCCGCTCTCAACAACGGCTACTGGCTCTTCGTAACGGACGGTACCACTGTGGATCCGGGCTCCAGCACTAAGGCCAGCGAGTCCTACACTCTGCCTATCTTCGCTGTCGTCGGCGGCTCCGCCTACACCGTGACCGAGAAGGCGAGTATACCGACGGTCGAGAAAAAGATCGTCTCCGATGCAGACAACACTGAGCACGATGCCGCTGACTCCCACATCGGCCAGGATGTCAGATACAACCTCTACGGCACCGTCGCTCAGGACTTCGCGACGTATGACAGCTACTCCTACAAGTTCACGGATACGGTCTCACAGGGACTCACGATTGATTCGAACAGTGTCAAGGTCTACATGTATGCCAATTCGGGAGTGGCAAAGGCTGATGTGCTTCACAGCTCGGACTCGAAGGTTGATGTGACCAACTACTTCACTTCTGGTGTCACTGATGGTACGAACGGTGCGCATGTCCTGACGGTGAATGTGAATAGCAAGACTGCTCCGAAGGGCCTCAAGTCCATCACTGGAGCAACAAAGGACTCCGTCTTCGTTGTTTCCTACACAGCAAAGATTAATTCCAGCGCCGTGATTGGTAACGCGGGCAACCCGAACACCGTCTATCTCGAGTACTCAAACAATCCGAACGGTGAGGGTACCGGCAGGACCATTGACCGCCATGTCACGGACTTCACCTATGGCCTCAATCTTGTGAAGGTCGACCAGGGCACCGAGCAGGCACTTGCTGGCGCCGTCTTTACCATCCAGGTGAGCAGCGCCGACGATACGGCCACTACGAACAAGTATGTCGCAGCAGATGGCACGCTCAGTGATACCGCAGTAAATCTGACCACCGACGCGAACGGCAAGATTGACGTGACCGGCCTCGATGCAGGCACCTACAAGGTGCACGAGGTCTCCGCACCTGACGGATACTCCACGGTGAGCGACTTCACGTTCACGATTACGCCGACAATCAACCAGAACGACCAGACCGTTACGCTCGCCAGCACGCTCAACACTACCGATTCTGCTCATGTTATCGCCGGCCTCTCTGACGGCACCACAGGCGACAACACGCTGACGGCTCAGACCGGCTCTGGCGTGACCGACAACAAGACCGTGAACATCACGGTCGGCGATACCAAGTCCGTGGGCCTGCCTCTCACCGGCCAGGCTGGCGTGACGCTGACGTGGGTCGCAGGCGGCCTCGTGCTCGCCTTCGGCGTCTCCCGCGTCGTCCGCAATCGCAAGCAGGATAACGAGTAAGATGTAAGAATACAGTTCTTAATCCGAGATAGCGCGGAAGGGAAGGGGCTCTGTTTCGTGCAGGGTCCCTTCCTCTTGCTGCGGCATATGATGAGTGCCCGAGTACTTGAGACCTCGGGAGGAGGGGACGATGAAGAGCAAGAAGGATATGGCTGGTGAACAAGGCAAAGGAAAGAAGAAGGCCAAGAAGAAGCGCCTGCCCCGCTGGGCTGACCGCCTGATCACGATCCTCGTTATCCTCTTCGGTGTTGCCCTCATGGTCTGGCCCTGGGTGCTCGACAGGATAGAGGCATCGGGCGTCCTGAACCAGATCTCGACGGTCTCGAGCACGGTCGATGCGATGGACCAGGAGCAGAAGGACTACTACCTCACGCAGGCTTGCGCCTTCAACGAGGTACTTGCGGGAGAGGCTCCTGAGATCGATGCAGACTCCATCCTTCCCTATGAGCAGCAGCTTACGTTCGACCGCGACCCCATGATGAGCTGGATCGAGATCCCCTCCATCGATGTCAGCATGCCGATCTACCACGGCACATCGGATGCTGCCCTCATGGCAGGCGTAGGGCACCTTGAAGGGACGTCGCTTCCCGTGGGAGGCACATCCACCCACTGCGTCCTCACTGCCCATTCCGGCATGAAGAACCTCTCCATGTTCGACGATATCCGCGATCTCGTGCCGGGAGACATCGTGCTCCTCCATACGATGGGGGAGGTGCTTGCCTACAAGGTGGACTCCTCCGAGGTCGTATGGCCCGATGAGATGGACTCCTTGGGCATCCAGCAGGGCAAGGACCTCCTCACCCTTGTCACCTGCACGCCCTACGGCGTGAACGACCACAGGCTCCTCGTACACTGCGAGAGGACGGAATATGTCCCCGAGGAGGCGGAGGCCCAGGGAGACCTTGCCAACCGCCACTGGGGCATGCGCGAGTGGGCTGTCCTCATCGTGGCTGTCGTCCTCCTCCTCGTCGTCCTCGATGTGGTCGTCCACCGCATCCGTAAGAAGCGGAAGGCAAAGGCTACCCCCAAGCACACGGAATGAGATCTTCATTCATAGGCAAGAAAGAGCGCCCCGGCTCATTGCGAGCCGGGGCGCTTGCTTTGCAGGCTGTTGTTCCTTGATGCCTAAGCCAGATGATGGAGACCAACCCACTGCCAGAGGGTGACGGGGCAGCCATCCACAAGCACATTTGTGCCATCGAGCTCCGTCTTCACGAAGTCATGGTAGGCAGGAATCCAGACGAAGTGGCCTATGTAGCGTTGCGGCTGTCCATCCTTGTCGTGGTACCTGCCGGTCTCGTCCTGGATGTGGTCGAAGCAGGTGATGTGGACGTCTTTCGCACCAAGCTCCTTGAGCTTCTTGTAGTCAGCAAGCGCATGGTCCTGTGCCGTTACGATCGGGTCGTCAGCAGACTGCACGAACCAGAGCGGGGTCTGGGCGATTGCATTCATTTCCTCGCCTGTGGCAAGCGATGCGACCCACGGTGCACAGACAGGCACGCCTGCTGCAAAGAATCCCGGATAGTCTGCCACCAGCCTCATTGTCATGAATCCACCGTTGGAGAGACCTCCCACATAGATGCGCTTGCGGTCGATGTCGGGGTGCGCCTCGATGAACTCATCGATCAAGGTCTTCAGGGCCTTCGTATAGATCGACTTGTTGTCGTCGGCAATCTGACCATTGCCGGAGTCCATCCAATAGGTCGGGCTTGAAGGAGCCAGGATATAGGCAGCTCCGCCGAGCTCCTCCTGAATCTCAGGGGAGGAGAGAAGCGTCACACGGTTGCCCATGACGGTACGGTAGGGCTCCTGTCCCTCTCCTGCACCGTGGAGCCAGACAAGGAGCGGCACGGACGCAATCGGCGGCAGTGGGTTGAAAGGACGTGCTGCGCGTGCGGCATTGACGGCGTCCAAGTCAGGCGTGAAGAAGCCGTAGTTCATATCGATATCGTCGAAGATGCCAGAGCCCGTGAGGTCCCAGCCATTGAGGTCAGGGCAGATGTCCCCGGTGTCGATATCGAAGACCAGGCCTGTGAGCGGAGCCTCGCCCGGAGTCTCAGACGGTATGGCTTTCGTCTGCGTGATACGGAAGTCCAGCACACGGATGTAGCCACGGGTGAGCGCTCCATCGATCCTCTTCGTGAGGCGGACCTCGGGCAGCTCGAGCGCGATATAGGAACCCTGCTCCTGCGGGTTGCCTTCGCCGTCAGAGGCATAGGCAGAAAGCACAGGGACATAGCCCTTCGAGGGGTAGGCACGCTTGTCTGCATGATGCTCCTTGGCGAGAACGACCTCCCCGGTCTCGGCGTCCTTGCGCTCCACATAGACGCTGAAGCCAGCCTTGTCCACGAATTCCGTACGCACCTTCTCGGGGAGCTCGAGGATGAGCTTCGAGACATAGGGCCCCATGTCGGCGGCCGAAGTGAACGTCTTGTATCCAGCCATGCATATCCCCTTTCTTGTGCAGCAGGGGCCAGCATCTGCTGCCCTGCAATGTCTTTCCGTTGCTTGTTCTACCCAGATATGTCAGCTGTGGCAGCGGACCTGTCGAAGGGCAGCCTGCCAGCCTGAGCGCTTGCTCTGGCGCATCTCTTCTGCCATCTCGGGCGTATAGGTCTCATGTCCATAGCGCTCGTGGATCACATTTTCTGTCCAGAGGCCAGCTCCTCTGCCTGCTGCAAAGGCGGCTCCTGCGGCAGAGAGTTCGGCGAGCTTCGAGACCTCGACCGATGCCTTTGCCATGTCTGCCTGGAACTGCATGAGGTAGGCATTCTTCGTGACGCCGCCATCTGCTCTCAGGGTTGTGAGAGCAAGGTCGGTATCGGCCCTCAAGGCATCGAGCACATCTGCTATCTGGTAGGGAATGCACTCGGCGCAGGCCTTTGCGATCTCTGCCCTGCCGGTGAGTGTTGTGACGCCGGTGAGCATGCCCGTGGCGGCACTGTCCCACCAGGGAGCACCGAGACCGGTGAAGGCAGGCACGAAGTAGCTCCTGTCGTTCGGGTTTGCCTCATGGATGAGCCCTTCGAGCTCGTCCGGGCTCTCGATCAGATGGACCCGGTCCTTCAGCCAGGAGACGACAGCACCGGTGTAGTTGAGGTTTCCTTCGAGCACGTAGGAGAGCCTGCCTTCGAGGTTCCAGGCAATGCTCGAGACAAGGCCATGGGTGCTCCGGATGGGAGCATCTCCTGCCATGAGCATGACGGAAGAGCCGGTGCCATAGGTCGCCTTGACTTCTCCCGGCTTGAGGCAGTCCTGGGCAGCAAGCGCTGCCTGGGAGTCACCGAGCATTGCATGGAGAGGCACAGGAGCTGCAAGCGCGCCATTGAAGTCAGAGACACCGAAGAGGGCATCGGACGCAAGGACTTGAGGCAGGGAAGAGCGGGGGATGCCGAAAAGGGCGAGAAGGTCCTCGTCCCATGAGGCGTCCCTGAGGTTCAGAAGCTGGGTCCTGCAGGCATTTGATGGCTCTGTCACGAAGGGATGGCCTTCGCAGAGGCTGTAGGCCAGCCAGGAGTCGATTGTGCCGAAGCAGAGCGTGCCTGTCTTTGCAGCCTCTTGGACTTCCGGCACGTTCTGGAGCATCCAGGACATCTTGGCGGCAGAGAAGTAGGGAGAGAGTGCAAGACCCGAGCGATCCTGCACAAGCTCTTCTGTACCAGGATGTGTCGTCTTGAGCTCGTCGCAGAGTGCTGCAGCACGGCCGCACTGCCAGACGATGGCACGTCCCAGAGGCTTGCCGGTGGTCCTGTTCCAGGCAAGGCAGGTCTCGCGCTGGTTCGAGATGCCGAAGGCGGCGATGTCTTCCGCGTGGGCACCGGACTCCTGCATCAGCGTTTCGACGCAGGAGCAGACGTTCCCCAAGATCTCTTCCGCATCATGCTCGACCCAGCCCTGCTCGTTCACATACTGCGTGTGGGGCAGGGAGGTCTTTGCCAGAAGGGAGCCATCCTCTTGGAAGAGGAGCGCCTTCGTGCCCTGTGTGGACTGGTCTATTGCAAGGATGAGCTTTCCCATCGCTACTGTTCAGCCTTTCCGAGAAGCTTCTCTGCAGATGCTGCAATGCCTTCTGCATCGAGGCCGTAGTAGCTGAAGACCTCCTTCGAGGTGCCGGTGACGACCGGGGCATCAGGAAGCGAGAGGTTCTCGACGAGTCGCGGGCAGTTGGAAGCGACCGTCTGGGCGACGCGGGCGCCGAGGCCTCCATACGGAGAGTGCTCCTCGACCGTGAGGACAGCCTTTGCGTTGCGGGCAGCCTTCACGACAGCCTCTTCATCGAGCGGCTTCACGCAGTACATGTCAAGGACGGTGGCAGAGATGCCCTTGGCCTCAAGCAGCGCTGCAGCATCGAGTGCTGGACGGACGAGCTCGCCTGTGGCGACGATTGCGATGTCGGTGCCCTCCTTGAGCCAGGTTGCCTTGTCCATCTCGAAGGGGCAGGAGTCCTCGGCGTAGATATCCTCGACGGCGTTTCTGCCGACACGCACATAGGCAGGCTTTTCGTCCTTCAGAAGGGCACGGATGAGCTTGGCGGTCTGGAAGCGGTCGCTCGGGAGATAGACGCGCATGTTCGGAATGGCGGACATGGCTGCGATATCCTGGGCGGAGTGGTGGGACATGCCCAAGGCACCATAGGAGATGCCGCCGGAGATGCCAATGAGCTTCACGTTCGTGTCGGAGTAGGCGCAGTCGACCTTTGCCTGCTCATAGGAACGGGTCGTGAGGAAGCTTGCCGGGCTTGCTGCAAACGGCTTCTTGCCGCAGGAGGCGAGGCCGGCAGCAATGCCGACGAGGTCCTGCTCGGCGATGCCGACCTCGATGGCCTGCTCAGGATACTTGTCGAAGAAGGGCGTCAAGGAGGCAGAGCCCCTCGAGTCGGAACAGAGGACGCAGACGTCCTTGTCAGTGGCGGCAGCCTCCATCAGCACATCGCAGATGGCCTGCTTGTTCGCAATCTTGTTAGGCATGGCACTCCTCCTTGTGTGCTGCGAAATCTGCGGTGATCTGGGCGTACTCTTCTGCATTCGGCAGGTGGTGGTGCCAGGATGCCTTGTTCTCCATGACAGGGGAGCCGAAGCCCTTTGTTGTGTTGGCAATGATGACGGTAGGCTTGCCCTTCGTCTCTTCGGCAAGCGAGAAGGCAGCATCGAGCGCACGGATGTCATTGCCCGGAATCGAGAGGACGTTCCAGCCGAAGGCGGCCCAGCGCTCTTCCTGGGAGTCCTGCTTCATAACGTCTTCAGTGGAGCCAGAGATCTGGAGACGGTTCCTGTCCACGAGGGCACAGAGGTTGTCGAGCTCGAAGTTGCCGCCCGACATGGCACCTTCCCAGACAGAGCCTTCTGCAAGCTCGCCGTCGCCCATGAAGACATAGGTGCGGTACTTCCTGCCATCCATCTTCGCGGCAAGCGCCATGCCCACAGCGACGGGCAGGCCGTGTCCCAGGGAGCCGGAGTTCATCTCGATGCCGCAAAGCTTGTTGTTCGGGTGTCCGATGTAGGGGCTCTTGAACTTCGAGAAGCGTGCCTTCACATCGTCGAGGTCGAGGAAGCCTTCGTGGCAGAGCACGGCGTAGTAGGCCTCCATAGCATGTCCCTTGGAGAGGACGAAGCGGTCACGGTCGGGGTCATCCACCGTCTCCGGCGTGATCCTCAGATGGTTCTCGTAGAGGACCATCAAGGCATCGATTACGGACATGTCGCCTCCGATATGTCCGCCGCCTCCCGCCATGATGATGTCGACGCAATCCTGACGCAGGTCCCAGCGCAGGCTTTCGAGCTCGTGGATCTCCATCCTTACTCTCCCCTCAGATAGGCCTTGATGTCATCTTCGATCGGGTCATACAGATCCGGCGTGATGCCCAGATACTTGCAGGCTTCATAGAGCACGGGCACGACGTCGTCGTGGATGCCGGCACAGTGGTGGATGTAGGGTCCCTCCACGATCTTTGCCTCGAGGCGCTTGATGTTCTGTACACGGACCCAGAGGTAGGTGCCCATGCCCTTGGGGCCATCGATGCCCTCTGCCGTGCCCAGCAGCATCGAGTACTGGCCGTTGTCCCCATCGAAGCGGGCCAGCGTGACCGTGCCGTGCTTTGCCTCTGCCGTAAGGGCGCCATTGTGGTCGAAGGCAAGAGGCGTCGTGATGAGCGGCTTTCTCTGTGCCACGGAGCAGGGCCACGGCCCGCAGTGCTGCAGGAGCTCTCCGTTGGGATCGTCCGGGTGGCGGATGGTCCAGTCGGCAAAGAAGGAGCGCTTGCGCCCCATGTCAGCGGCTTCGACCATGAGGGAGGTGATCGCGCCATGGACGTCCGTCTCGCACGTGATGGGCGTGCCCTCCTCGTTGAGTATCGAGTTCGCGGCGCAGGGCATCACATGGAGCTCATGCTGGAGCTCGTTCCAGCACTGGATGCAGCCGGCTG
The DNA here is from genome assembly GCF_036408795.1 of Olsenella kribbiana. Classification (NCBI taxonomy): domain Bacteria; kingdom Bacillati; phylum Actinomycetota; class Coriobacteriia; order Coriobacteriales; family Atopobiaceae; genus Olsenella; species Olsenella kribbiana. The sequence continues at coordinate 53,754 of NZ_JAZGJP010000003.1, read as the reverse complement.
TGCAGTGGTACTTCTGGAGCATGCGGCGCATCGTCACCGCCATGGCAGCAATGGTCCGCACCTGCTCGTCTGAGCAGTTCTTCTCGAAGTGCTCGGAGATCCAGGCAAGCTGCTTCTCCACATCGGAGGTCCCGTCGCCCTTGTCCTCTGCAAGTGCTGCCTTCACGCCGCGGGTGAGCTCGGGCAGGGGCACCGGCACGCACTCGATGCCAAAGCGCTCGAGGAGCTCGCCCTCGTTGCACATCGTGGAATAGAACTCGTAGGGACGCGGCCCTATCTGGAGGATCCTGGCGGAGCGGAACTTCTTCACGACATTGCAGACAGCAATGAAGTCGCGCAGTCCCCGTTCGAAGACAGGATCGTCCACCCTGCAGTTCGTCATGTAGGTGAAGGGCACCTGGAAGCGGCGCAGCATCTTGCCGGTCGCAAAGAGTCCGCACTGGGTGTCGCGCAGGCGGGTGCCGTCAGCCTCGGGGCGCTCATCGAGCGGTCCCCACAGAAGGACGGGCTTGCCGAGATCTTTGGCAAGGCGTGCACAGATGAACTCGGTGCCGAAGTTGCAGTGGGGGAGGAACAGGCCGTCGACCCCTGCATCCTGGAACTTCTTCAGGACCTTGAGGCGGTCGTCCTCGTCGTAGAGCAGGCCCTCCTCGTTGATATCGTCGATATCGACAAACTCCACGCCGAGCTCACGCAGCTTGTCGGCGATGATCTTGCGGTACTTCCGTGCATCGGGCGCGCTGAAGATGCTCCTGCGCGTCGGTGCATAGCCAAGAACGATCTTGTCCATGAGGCTCCTCTCCTCTGTCTCCGCATCCGCCATTCAGCGGATTGGAAGGGCAGGTTTCTTTTCCTGGGATAGAGGATATGGATGGACTCAGCTATACTTAACGAGTAGGCGCAATTACTAAATATTTAGCTCTAAACAGGTTGAGGAGAGCATATGGCGGGAAGGGTCACGGCACGCGATGTTGCAAAGGCAGCAGGAGTCTCTCCAGCAACGGTCTCGCTCGTGTTCCGGGATCGCCCTGGCGTCGGTGCAGAGACAAGGGACCGTGTGCGCAAGGTGGCAGAAGAGCTCGGCTTCGAATATGACATGCCGTCCACACCCCGCAAGACCAGTACGATTCTTCTTGTCATCTACAAGCAGCATGGCCGCGTCGTCTCAGATACCCCCTTCTTCGAGTCCCTCATCAAGGGCGTTTCCGATATGACCTACAAGCTCGGATACCACCGGCTCTCCGTCTCCTACTTCTATTCGCAGGAGAACAAGGCAGAACAGATGGGCAGCCTGCGCTCCATCAAGTGTGCCGGCATCGTGCTTCTGGCCACGGAGATGCGGGCAACCGATGTGGCACCGTTCGAGCATCTGGGCGTGCCCATCGTCCTTCTGGACAACTGGTTCCCGACGAAGAATCTCGACTCCGTCGTGATCGACAACTCCCGTGGTGCCTGGACGGCTGTGCGCTACCTCAGGAACATGGGGCATACCGATATCGGCTATCTCCATTCCCGTACAGAGATCAGGAACTTCCTCGAGCGCAAGGAAGGCTACATTCAGGCCATGCGCTACTTCAATACTTCCGATATAGATCCCCGCCACACAATCATCGAGGTCGGCTCCACGATGGAGAGCGCCTATGAGGATATGAACCGCTATCTTGACGGGAATCCGTATCTGCCGACTGCCTACTTTGCAGACAACGACCTCATTGCGATGAGCTGCATCCGTGCGCTCAAGGATCACGGGCTCCGGGTGCCGGAGGATATCTCTGTGATTGGCTTCGACGACGTATCTACTGCCGCTATAGCCGATCCGCCTCTCACGACCATGGCCGTGCCGAAGACGAATATGGGTGCCATTGCCGTGAGAAGGCTTGTGGAGCATGTGAAGGGCGAGACAGCGGGCGAGGTCGTGCGCATCTCCGTCCTGCCGGAGATCGTCCAGCGCCAGTCCGTGGCGAAGCCCGACGAGAATGCCTGAGGAAATTGCTTTCTCAGCCACAATATCTATGCGCTGTCAAGCGAAAATGCTAAATAGGGCTAAATTGCTGTAAACATGCTACTAAATCCTCGAATACATCAAGACCTGTTCTTCCTTCTGTAATCTTCAGGTCAGCAGATTTGCAGTTTCGGACATCCAGGCAAGGGGGCCTGGACCGGAGTAGCAAGAAGGGGGATTCAATGGCAGTCGACAACCAGAAGATTGCGGAGGGCGTCCTTGCCAACGTCGGAGGCGCTGGGAACATCGCCTCGGCGACGCATTGCATGACAAGGCTGCGCCTGACCTTCAAGGACAAGTCGAAGGTCGATGGGGATGCAATCAAGGCCATCACGGGCGTTCTGGGCATCAACTGGGCAGGAGAGCAGCTCCAGGTCATCATCGGACAGAATGTGCCGAAGGTCTATGATGCGGTGCTTGCAAAGGGTGTGAAAGGTGAAGGTGTCATCGACGAGAATCTCGACGCCGACCTTCCGAAGGAGAAGCTGACGGCAAAGGCTGTCGGGAGCAAGATCTTGGACTATCTCTCTGGCTCCATGGTGCCGATGATTCCGCTCCTTATGGGCGGCGGCCTCTTCCGCACCATTGCGGCAATCCTTGGTCCGACGATGCTCGGCGTGCTCTCTGCAGACGATCCGACCTATATCTTCCTCTATACGACGCTCTATGAAGCCTCGTTCTACTTCATGCCGATCTACCTCGGCTATTCCGCAGCAAAGAAGCTGAAGGCGTCCGAGGTCTTGGGCATGCTCTGCGGCGGCATCCTGATCGCCCCGACCATCATCGCTGCTGCGACGGGCAAGACGGCTATCAGCGTCTATGGCTTCCAGATTGTGCCAGGCAACTATGCTCAGTCTGTGCTCCCGATCATCCTGACGATTCCCGTCATGGCGCAGATCGAGAAGTTCATGAAGAAGCATGTGCCCGATGTGCTCTCCACGATGTTCGCTCCTTGGTTCACGATGATTGTCACGATCCCCATCGAGCTCATCATCCTTGCGCCTCTTGGCAACCTCATCGGTACCGGCATCGCAAACGCGCTCTTCGGCCTCGCAGATGTGGGTGGCATCGGTGTCCTCATTGTTATGGCCGTCCTCGGCGCCTTCTGGCAGCTCTTCGTTATTGCCGGCATGCACATGCCTGTCATCCTGCTTGCCCAGGTCCAGATCATCGCAATGGGCTACGATCCCTTCGTCTTCGTCTCCACGAACTGCGCTATGACCGCTGTCTGGGGCTGTGCTATCGGTGCCTTCCTCCGCATCCGCAACAAGGAGGAAAAGGGCATGATCGGTGGCTATATCGCCTCTGCTTTCCTTGGCGGCGTGACGGAGCCGACGCTCTTCGGCGTGCTTCTTCGCTGGCGTCGCACCATGCTTGGCATGTTCATCGGCGGCTCCATCGGCGCTGTGTTCTCTGGCATCACCGGCGTCACGTACTACCTTGCTGGCGGCGCCTCCAACTTCCTCGTAATCACGAACTACCTGCAGGGTGGCACCTCGAACGTAATCTTTGCTGCTCTTGGCATGGCAATCGCCTGCGCCATCTCTGCAGTCGTGACCTACACGATGGGCTTCACGAAGGAAGAGCTTGCTGCGCTTGACAAGGAGACGAGCTCTCCGGTCGAGGCATAGGAATTCTCTCAAGTCTATGAGATGGAGCGGCTGGGTCGAGACGCCTGGCCGCCCCCTTTTCTGGAAGGAGGCGTTTCATGGATACGGAGATCCGGGAAGCTGCGTCTGAGAAATCAGAGACATGGCGGGAGGTCGTGCTCCGCTTCGAGAGCGCCTGCCCCTTCCGCGATCCTGTGAGGGACTGCTGCATCGTGGCGGACTTCGCAGGGACAGATGGCATGCATATCAGCCGGGAGGCCTTCTGGGATGGCGGTGCGCGCTATTGCGTGAGCTTTGCGGCGCCAAAGGCAGGAACCTGGACCTGGACGCTCTCTGCACCTCCTGAAAGCGGGCTTGATGGGAAGTCTGGCACGATCGAGGTCCGTCCCTACGCAGGCTCCCTTCCGCTCTTCCGGCATGGCTTTGTGCGCTGCGCACAGGCGGGAGAGCTCTATGAGGGAGAGCCGCTCGCGCGGAACATGTTCGTCCATGCAGACGGGACGCCCTTCTTCTGGCTCGGCGATACGCATTGGGAGTTCGCTGCAGGAGAGAGTTGGGAGAGCTCGAACCATCCGGGCATGGCAAGCCAGTTCAGAGGCATGGCAGAGAAGCGGGCAACCCAGGGGTTCACGGTCTACCAGACGAATCTCAGAAGCGACTTTGCAGACCATAGCCGCTTCTGGCTCACGAGGCCGGATGCAGAGCATCCCATTCCCAACCCTGCCATCTTTGCAGAAGAGATCGACCGCCGCATGCACTTCATTGCAGACCTCGGCCTCGTGAATGCACTCGGCTTTGCCTGGGGAAGCAGCATGGAGAGCGGAGGTGATGCCTTCGGCGCGGCGACGAGTCTAGCTGAGCAGAAGACGCTTGCCCGCTACTGTGTGGCCCGCTATGGGGCATTGCCTCTTGTCTGGACCATTGCAGGCGAAGCCTCCGGCTACAATCCTGCCCGCCATGACTTCCTGGTCTCTGCCTGGAGCGAGGTGGCAAAGATGGTTGCTGAGCTCGATGCCTACCATCATCCTGTGACCGTGCATTCCGTGAACGAGCGGCCGTTCTCTGATGCCTTCTACGATAAGGACTGGTACAGCTTCACGCTCAACCAGGCAGGACATGGAGACTTCGTCGTCGCCGAGCGCGACTATCGGGAATTCATGGCAAAGCATGCAGGCAAGCCTTTCGTCGAAGGGGAGGCGCTCTACGAGGGATGCTCCTCGCTCGAGGAGAATGGACCGCGCAGGATCGATGCCTCGATGCTTCGCCGTGTCGCCTATATGGTCATGCAGCTTGGCGGTGCTGGCTATACGTATGGCGCCCAGGGCATCTGGGACAATGTCTGGACGAAGGAAGACCTTGAGAAGAGCGCTGCAGGACGCATGCTGGCGGCCGTCTTCAACCGCTACGGCGTCACCTGGGCCGAGGCAATCGATTTCCCCGGTGCCGAGCAGATGGGCATCATGCGCCGCTTCTTCGAGGAGCAGAAGTGGTGGACGCTCGAGCCTTATGGGACAGGCGGGAGCGCTCTCCTCGGCAGGAAGACCCCTCTTGCTGCAAAGACAGAGGATGGCTGCCATGTCGTGGCATACTATGCGGCAACGACGAGGCGCCCCCTCGAGGTGTGCGGCCTCAAGGATGGATCCTGGCTGCTCCGCTGGTTCGATCCGGCTGAGGGCACTTATAGCGGAGAAGAGGTCCGCCAGATTTCCGGAGGCAGGATGCGCCTGCCGGACAAGCCGACGATGGATGACTGGGTGCTGGTGCTCAGCAGGGTGGACAGCAGGAACTTGATAGGGAAGGGACAGAAGAGATGAGCAGGATAGAGATCGAAGGCATGCATCTCGTACGCGACGGGAAGCCGTTCTTCTGGCTGGCAGATACGATCTGGACAGCATTCACGAGCCCGACGGACGACGAGTGGATCGAGTATCTCGACCAGCGTGCAGCCGAGGGCTTCAATGTGCTCCAGATCAATGCGCTTCCGCAGTGGGACCGCTCGAGCGTGGCAAATCCCCGCTATCCCTATGCGACAGCAGATGGCGGCGTGACATTCGACTTCGCGCAGGAAGTGCCTGAGTACTGGGAGCATGCAAGGTGGCAGCTGAGAGAGGCTGTAAAGCGCGGATTCACACCGGCGCTTGTGGTCCAGTGGTGCAACTATGTGCCGAACACCTGGGCTTCGAACATGGCTCCCCAGAACATCATTCCGGAAGAGCTTGTCGAGCCGGTCGTGAGCAAGATCTGCTCCTCCTTCAATGAATTCGACCCCATCTACATCATCTCCGGCGATACGGACTTCGACCATAAGGAGACCATCGAGCGCTATATGCGCGTGACGGACCTCGTGGAAAGGTACGCACCGTATGCTCACAGGTGCTATCACATCAAAGGCCGCTATGACGGGCTGCCGGAGTGCCTGGCAGAGCGGGCCGATATCTATCTCTACCAGTCGGGCCACAACATCTCGGCACAGGCGGGCGCCTATACGCTGGCTCGGAGTTTCGCGGCACGTCCCAACAAGCGCCCCATCATCAATTCGGAGCCCTGCTATGAGCAGATGGGCTACTCGCATATGCTCTATGGACGCTTCCGCCAGGAGGACTGCCGCCGTGCGCTCTGGCTGTCCCTTCTGGGTGGCGCCTCTGCAGGCGTAACGTATGGTGCTCATGGTGTGTGGAACTGGCAGGGGAAGAAGGGAGGGACCGGCCTCTTTGAAGGCGAAGGGTTCCTGAAGGCGCTGCCGCATGAGGCGGGCCTGCAGTTTCCGGGAGCCCGCGACTTCGGGTTTGTACGCACGCTTGTCGAGCGCATGGGGCTCTTCGAGCTTGTGCCAGCGCAGGAGGTGCTCGCAACACATGCAGACGATGTCTTCGCCTCGAAGACATCTGACGGCTCGAAGCTTCTTGTCTATGTTCCGTACAATGCGGACATCCGCCTTGCAGGCGACTTCTCCTCTTCCCATGCCCGTGCCATCGATCTTGCGGCGCGCAGCGTCGTGCCGCTTGAGATGAGGTTCGATGCAGAGAAGGGGACGACGCTTCTTTCTCAGGGTACCTGGCTTGAGGATGCAGCGCTCGTGCTCGATCTGGCGTAAATGCCGAAGGCTTTCTATCGGTTGGCAATGGAGCCGCTTCCCACCGTGGCGAGCGGCTCCATTGCGCTTGGGGATATCAGGCCATCAGCGTGTGCCGACGATGAGGAGCCAGGCCTGGTCGAACCAGATGTCTCCCTCGCTATTCCTGTATGGCGCAAAGCCGGTCTTCCTGCCGCCTCTGAGCTCATCTTTCATGAGGCGCTCTATCTCTGCCTGTGTGGCCTGCGGCGTATGCGTGAGATCCATCCAGCCCGAGAGCGCATGGGGGAGGTGGCTTATCCGCTCTTCCTGGATATGCAGGCCACTCTCATGGAAGAAGCGCTCGAGCTCTTCCTGGCTGAAGCAGCGCTCATGAGACGGGTCGCGCATCTTCTCTATGGAATCGCGGACGTCACGGAGTGGTTCAGGCGCGCTGAGCATGTCTGCGACGACGAGCTTGCCGTCTGGTGCAAGCACACGCTCCATCTCATGGAAGACATCTCCTGCATCCACAAGGTGATGGAACGAGAGGCGTGTCACGACGATGTCGAATGTTCCGTCAGGGTAGGGCAGCTCCTCGGCGAGGCCTTCTTGGAACTCCATGTTTGTGAGGTCTGCCTTCGCAGCAAGCCGCTTCCCTTCGGCGAGCATGGCAGGTGTCGCATCGATGCAGGTGACATGGCTGACGTATGGCGCCAGGGAGCGGCCCATGAGGCAGGTGCCAGAACAGACTTCGAGCACCCGGTCTTTGGCAGAAGGAGCAATCGCTCTGCGTGCCCTGTCGAGCCATTCAGCGCTCGAGAGCCCTGCTTCAGCACGCTCGAAGCCTGCTGCCTGGAGGGAGAACGACGTCTGGACAGAATCGATGTTTGCTGGCTGCATGATGCACCTTTCTCGCGGTATGGCATGAGATTAGCGCAGGGGGCCTGCCAGGTCTTGCAAAGAATGGCCGCAAAGCAGCATGCTTTCGCCAGAGGCGGAAGGCATATCGGGGGGATGACTCCCGCCATGTGTGGTACAAAGAGCAAAGGAGCGGGAAGGGGAGAGCATGGGCAAGGTGACGCTCAAGGACATTGCACGCGAGGTCGGTGTCTCGCCTTCGACGGTGTCGCTCGTTCTGAACGGCAGGTATGTCCGTGTCTCCGATGCAAAGCGCCAGGCTATCCTCGACTGTGCGCGGCAGAAGCACTATGTACCGAACCAGATTGCCCGAAGCCTCGTCTCCCAGCGCTCCGACACCCTTGCCCTCATCATCCCCAATATCGAGAGCCGCTTCTTCAGTTCGCTCGCGAAGCATCTGGAGCAGCGCTGCCGGAAGGAAGGGTATGCCCTCCTGATTGCAAATTCGGACGATGTGCCGGAAAACGATGCAGAGCTCGTGCGCCTGTTCGTGAACCGCGGCGTTGACGGGATCTTCCTTGTGGCTGCAGGAGGCCTTGCACCCGATCCGTCACTTGCAGAGATGCTCTCGTCCCTTCCTGTCCCATACCAGATGGTCGACCGCGTAATCGAGGGTGTCCAAGGCGATTCTGTGAGCTTCGACAATGTGCTCGGTGGCTATCTGGCGACGAAGCATCTTCTGGAACATGGGCACCGACGGATTGCCTGCGTCGCGAACCTGCAGGAAGGCACCGGCAGGAAGCGTGTGCAAGGCTATGAGAAGGCGCTCGCAGAGGCAAGCATAGCGCCGGATGCTTCGCTCGTGCTCCAGAGCCGCTACTACATCCCTGATGCCTACCACGTAGGGGATGCACTGATTGCGACAGGGGCGACGGCGGTCGTTGCCACCTCCGACAACATTGCCTTGGGGCTCCTCAAGCGCCTCTATGAGCGCAAGCTCCACGTTCCAGAGGATCTTTCCATCGTGAGCTACGACAACTCGACGGCAGATTCTCTCTTCGAGCCTGCCCTTACCTCCATAGAGCAGAATGTGAGCGAACTTTCGGACGCTGCCCTTTCCCTCATGCTCGGACGTCTCAGAGGCACGCTTCCGCCAGAGCCGAAGGCCTGCCTCCTCGCTCCGAAGCTCGTCCTGAAGGACTCGGTCAGAGCGCTCTGAGGACATTTTCCTGCATCGAACTAAATCTTTTGGTAAATCGTATTTTCATATGGTGATAAAACGTTTTATCACCTATATTGCCTTCTTGGAAAGCAAGCAAGGGAGAGAAGGAGTGTCACATATGGCTCAGCCTGTCTTGGGTACGCCCTGGAAGAAGCTCAATCGCGCCGTCACGGACGAGGAGGTCGCCTGGCTCGACCGCTACTGGAGATGCGCGAACTACCTGTCTGTCGGCCAGATATATCTGCGTTCCAATCCGCTCATGAGGGCAGATTTCAAGAACGAGGATGGTCCTGACGGATTCACGCGCGAGGATGTGAAGCACCGCCTCGTGGGACATTGGGGAACGACGCCGGGACTCAACTTCCTGTATGCCCATGTGAACCGCCTCATCCATGACCACAATCAGAACACGCTCTTCCTCATGGGCCCGGGCCACGGTGGACCGGCGGGCACTTCGCAGAGCCTGCTCGATGGCACGTACCGCGAGATCCGCCCGGATATCACGGACAATGAGGCAGGCCTCCAGAAGTTCTTCCGCCAGTTTTCCTATCCTGGCGGCATCCCTTCGCACTACGCACCTGAGACCCCCGGCTCCATCCACGAGGGAGGAGAGCTCGGCTATGTGCTCTCCCATGCGTATGGCGCCGTGCTCGACAACCCGAGCATGCTTGCCGTGGCAGTCGTCGGCGACGGCGAGGCCGAGACCGGCCCTCTTGCCACGAGCTGGCAGACGAACAAGTTCATGGACCCGCTGACGGACGGCATCGTCCTTCCGATCCTTCACCTCAATGGCTACAAGATCGCGAATCCGACGATCCTGGCACGCATCTCTGACGGCGAGCGCGAAGAGTTCTTCCGCGGCATGGGCTACCATCCCTACAGCTTCGTCGCCGGCTTCGATGAGGAGGACCACGAGTCCATCCACAGGCGCTTCGCAGCGCTTCTGGAGGCGGTCTTCGATGAGATCTGCGACATCAAGGAGCGTGCAGCTGCAGGCGAGAGCTCGCGTCCGTTCTACCCGATGATCATCTTCCGCACCCCGAAGGGCTGGACGTGCCCGAAGACGATCGACGGGAAAAAGACGGAAGGTTCCTGGCGTGCACACCAGGTGCCGCTGGCCTCTGCCCGCGATACCGAGGCACACTTCCAGGTCCTGAAGGGCTGGCTCGAGTCCTACGAGCCGGAGGGCCTCTTCACGCCGGAAGGCTCCATCCGCCCCGAGGTCACAGAGTTCATGCCGGAAGGCGAGCTCAGGATCGGCGCGAACCCCAATGCCAACGGCGGCGTCATCAGGAAGCCGCTTGTCCTGCCTTCGGCAGAGGACTACGCCTTCGACGTGGACAAGGAAGGCCACGGTGCCGGCGCTACCGAGTCGACCCGCGTGCTGGGCGAGTACACAGCCGAGCTCATCAACAGCAATCGTGACCGCTTCCGCATCTTCGGTCCGGACGAGACGGCCTCGAACCGCCTGCAACCGAGCTATCAGGTGACGGACAAGCAGTGGTTCAACGGCGAGCTCAACGACGATCCGGCAAACGACGAGCACCTCGCTCCTGTCGGCAATGTTATCGAGCAGCTCTCCGAGCACCAGTGCGAGGGGCTCCTCGAGGGCTACCTCCTGACTGGCCGCCACGGCCTCTGGTCTTCCTACGAGTCCTTCGTGCACATCGTCGACTCCATGGTGAACCAGCACGCCAAGTGGCTTGAGGCAACGGTGCGCCACATCCCCTGGAGAAAGCCGATTTCCGGCCTCAACATGCTCCTTTCGAGCCATGTGTGGCGCCAGGATCACAACGGCTTCTCGCACCAGGATCCGGGCTTTGTGGATGTACTGCTCAACAAGTGCTGGAACAATGACCATGTGGTGAACATCTACTATCCGGCAGATGCGAACATGCTGCTTGCCGTGGCTGAGCGCTGCTACCAGTCCACGAACTGCATCAATGGCATCTTTGCGGGCAAGCAGCCTGAGGCAACGTGGCTTTCGCTCGAAGATGCCAGAGCGGAGCTTCAGAGGGGCGCTGCCGAGTGGAAGTGGGCCTCTACCGCCAAGCCAGGCGAGGAGCCTGACATCGTCCTGGGCTGCTGCGGAGATGTACCGACGCAGGAGACGCTTGCGGCAACCGAGCTCCTCGATGCGCTCGGCGTGAAGGTCCGCGTCGTGAACGTCGTCGAGCTTCTGAAGATTCAGAACAGGCAGGAGAACGACGAGGCGCTCACGGATGAGGAGTTTGCAGAGCTCTTCACGACGGACAGGCCGGTGCTCTTTGCCTTCCATGCCTATCCTGACACGATCCATCGCCTCATCTGGCACCGCCCGAACCACGATGGGTTCCACGTGCATGGCTACGAGGAGCATGGCTCCACGACGACGCCCTACGATATGCTCCGTCTGAACCATATGGACCGCTGGGCGCTTGCAGCCGATGCGCTCAGGATCCTGGATGCCGAGAAGTGGACAGACCAGATTGCGGAGTGGGAGAAGTTCCGCGAGGATGCCTTCCAGTTTGCCGTGGACAAGGGCTACGATCACCCTGCCTTCACCGACTGGGTGTGGCACGATGCAAAGGATGCAGGTGCCGCACTCTCTGCCACGAAGGCAACCGGCGGAGACAACGAGTAGGATTCCTGCGCGTTCTATTCCGACAACACAGAATGTACCGGGCGCTGCTGTTCCTTCTGCGGACAGCAGCGCTCCTTTCATCTCGGCATATTCTCTGGCTGCCTGCCTATATGGTGCTGCTCCCGCCACGCTCCGGGAGAGCAGCCGAACTCCTCCTGGAACTTCTTGTAGAAGAACGTGACATTGCTGTAGCCGACCTGCTCTGCCACCTCGGTCACGGAATAGAGCTGGAGCGAGAGCAGGCGTGCTGCCTCGGACATGCGCTGGCGCATGACAAGCCGCTGGAAGCTCGAACCGGTCTGCTTCTTGAGGAGGCGGGAGAGGTAGGCGGGACTGAGGCCGAGCTCGGAAGCTGTCTCTTCGAGTGTGATGTCTCGATAGCGCTCTTCGATGAGCCTGAGCGCTGGCAGGACAGATGCCTGATGCGGGCTCTCAAGGCTGGCAGACGATCTCCCATCGCGGCAGAGACGGATGAGCTCGAGCATGATGAGCTGAAAGACATGGGACAGGCGCTCATCCTGGTCAGATATCCCTTCCATAGAGTCGCAGCAGAAGCCTTCGACGAGGGCTCTGAGCTGCCAGGAATCCTCTGAAGCAAAGTGGATGTAGGAATCCTTGCGGGCTGACAGGCTCATGGTGTTCGCAGGAAGTCGGAGACGATGCTCTGGCTGGTCGGCAGCTGGCCTACGAGGGAGGGTATGGTCTCGGGACCGAAGAACAGGTTCAGGAGGATCTGGTCCTCGCCGAGCAGCGGCACCTTGTGGCGGGTGTTCTGGTCGACAAGGAGTGCCTGGCCTTCGTTGAGCTCGATCGGTGTGCCGTTCAGATGCTGTACGCATGAGCCTGCGTACATGTATTCGAGCTCCACCCAGTCATGGACATGCTCGGGATAGTCGAGGAAGCGGCTGTGCTTCTTGAAGAGGTAGCGATTTCCGCCTGTCAGGATCTTGGCCTGGAGCGGGACGCGCATCATGCCATCATCGAGCCCGCCAACCTCTTCTCGCCTCTTTTCGATATATGCCTCATCATGCGCAAGATAGCGCTCTTCGCTGGCCGTATGCTTCCTGAGCCATCGGTCAAGCTCGTCCGGATCCATGGAGATACAGGCCTTCCCACGATGTCTGATTTGGTCAATGCACCCTGTCGCTTCTGCCATTGTCTCACAGACAGAGAATCCGTATCTTTGACGATGCCAGATGAAAAGCCATGGGGATATGAGCTTTGCTGACAGATGTTCTGACAGAGATTCCCCTAGCACAAATCGGAAGTACCAGCAAATAAGAATGCTCAACCGCACTAAATCGCTTTAGGCAAACTACTAAATCACGGGATTGCAGCAGTGCTGCCGCAAAGGCGCAATCATTGAGCCGTTCCGGGCGCAGGAGAACTGCGCCAGAAAGAAGAAGGGGAGAACATGGCAAGGAATTGGGGAGAGCTCGCTTCCAGCATTATCGAGCTCGTCGGCGGCAAGGAGAACATCAAGTCCTATACGCACTGCATCACGCGCCTGCGCTTCCGCCTGAAGGATGAAGCGAAAGCAGACGACAAGAAGATCGGCCAGCTCGAGGGCGTCATCCAGGTCATGCATGCCCAGGGCCAGTACCAGGTCGTGATCGGCACGCATGTCACGGATGTCTACGACGAGGTCGTGAAGATCCTGCCAGACCTTGCGGGTGGCGAGGTCGAGGCTGACGACGAAGGAGAGAAGGGCAACATCGTCGGCAGGCTCCTCGATATCATCACCGGCATCTTCACGCCGTTTTTGCCGGCCTTCACGGCAGCAGGCCTCCTGAAGGCTCTTGCCGTCATGTGCACCTCTTTCGGCTGGCTCGACTCCACGAGTTCGACCTATGTGATCCTGAACTGCCTCGGCGACGGCCTCTTCCAGTTCCTGCCAATCTTCTTGGCCTATACGGCCGGCAAGAAGTTCGGCTGCAACCAGTGGATCACGATGGCAGTGGCTGCCTTCCTCGTGCATCCGTCCATGGTCGCGCTCAACACGACATTCCCGGACGGCGCCATGTTCTTCGGCATCCCGGTGCAGCTGCCGGACTCCGGCTATCTCCAGTCCGTCATCCCCATCATCCTTGCAGCCTACCTCCAGTCCTGGATCGAGAAGCCGCTCAAGAAGATGCCCGAGACGCTTGGCGGTCTCTTCGGCGGCATGATTGAGCTCATCCTCACGGGCCTCGTGACACTCTTCGTCGTTGGTCCCGTCGCCAATGTCATCTCCGCAGCCATCGCCTCCGGCCTCATCTGGCTCCTCGGCACCGTGCCTGCGCTTGCCGGCCTCCTCATCGGCGGCCTGTGGCCTGTCCTCATCATCTTCGGCATGCACTGGGCCTTCATCCCTGTCATCATCAACAACATTGCCACGCTCGGCTACGACATCATCCTTCCGATCACGGTCGGCACGAACTTCGCCGTCGGCGCCTGCTGCCTTGCCATCTTCCTGAAGACGAAGAACGACACCGTCAAGGAGACCTCGCTCAACTGCCTCGCCTCCGCCTGGCTCGGCGGCATCACCGAGCCTGCCATCTACGGCCTGCTGCTCAAATACAAGCGCCCCTTCGTCGTGATGGCCATCTCCTGCGGCGTGTGTGGTGCCTTCGCAGCCGGCTTCGGCATGCACCAGGCAGCCCTCATCACGACGTCCATGATCACGCTGCCGGCCGTCTATGCGATGTGCGGCCTGCCCGAGATTATCGCTATCGTCATTGCAATCGTCATCTCCTTCGCAGGCACCTTCACCGCTGGCTACAGCGACAAGATGCTCCTCGAGACGGAGTAGCGCTCACCCCCTGCAGCTGAAACCCTATGGACTGCCCGCATGCAGATGCAGGCAGTCCATAGGCATATCTTCTGCAATCGGCACTCGGAGAGAAAGGTGCGCAATGAAGGAAGCAGAGCTCCGCTCCCTCATGGAAGCGATGACAATAGATGAGAAGATAGGGCAGCTCGTCCAGCTCTCAGGCGAGTGCTTCGGCACAGGCGATATCGCGACGGGGCCAGCTGCGAAGATCGGCGTGACAGAAGAGGACATCTGGCGCTCGGGTTCTGTCCTGAACGTTATGGGCGCCGATGAGGTGCATAGCATCCAGGACGCATATATGGCAAAGAGCCGCCTCCATATCCCCCTTCTTTTCATGGCGGATGTCGTCTATGGCTACAAGACGTGCTTCCCGGCACCGATCGGCCTTGGCTGCACGTTCGATCCTGCGCGCATCGAGGAAGCCTATTCTCTCATTGCAGACGAAGCGCAGACAGACGGGTGCATGGTGACATTCAGCCCGGCTGCGGATGTCGTGCGCGATGCCCGCTGGGGTCGCGTCATGGAGATGCCGGGCGGGGAGGATCCGTATCTCGGCTCTGCCATGGCAGAGGCGATGGTCAGGGGCTTCCAGAAGAGGCTGCCCGAAGGGCGTGGCCTTGCGTCCTGCGTGAAGCACTTTGCAGGCTATGGGGCTGCCGAGGGCGGACGCGAATACAATACGGTCGATATGAGCGAGAGGCGCTTACGCCAGGAGTACCTGCCGCCCTATCGTGCGGCGGTGGATGCCGGAGCGAAGATGGTCATGACTTCCTTCAATACGGTGGACGGTGTGCCGGCAACAGCGAACCGCTGGCTCATGCACGATGTATTGCGTGAAGAGTGGGGCTTTGCTGGCCCTCTGATCACGGACTACGCTGCCATCCTCGAGCTCATGAACCACGGTGTCGCGGCAGACAAGGATGAAGCCTCCGAGCTTGCCCTGAAGGCTACCGTCGATATCGATATGAAGACCGACTGCTATGCGCACAGCCTGAAGAGGCTTCTTGCCGAAGGCCGTATCTCAGAGGACGAGATTGACCGTGCCTGCTGGCGTGTCCTTTCCCTCAAGAACGAGCTCGGCCTTTTCGAGGATCCGTATCGCGGCTGTTCCGAAGCCGCAGCGGAAGAGAGCCTCTATAAGCCGGAGGCCCTCGACGCGGCCAGGGCATGTGCTGAAGAGTCGCTCGTCCTTCTCAAGAATGCCAGCATGGAAGACGGAAAGCCGGTTCTGCCACTGGCACAGGGCCAGAAGATTGCGCTCGTTGGTCCCTATGCTGACTCCCGTGACATCATTGGCATGTGGGCAATACATGCCGGCAAGGGTCCCGTAAAGACGGTCCGCGAGGCACTTGCCGAACGCCTGGGCGAGGGGCAGGTGCTCTATGCAAAGGGCACAGACATCCTTGTCGGCGAGGAGCTTCAGGAGCTTGGAGAGTTTGCGCGCTTTGCCGGTCTCGGCACTGAGCCTGGTCCCCAGGAGCCCCTCATCGAAGAGGCGCTTCACGTTTGCGCCGAGGCCGCTATCTGCATCCTCTGCCTCGGCGAGCATGCTCTGCAGTCGGGAGAGGCGGGGGCGCGTACGAAGCTCCGCCTGCCGGCACAGCAGATGGAACTCCTGAGACGTGTGCATGCGCTCGGAAAGCCTGTCGTCTGCATCATCTTCTCGGGACGCCCTCTGGTGCTTACCGATGTGGAGCCTCTCTCGGATTCCGTAATCGAGGCCTGGTGGCCCGGCACCATGGGCGGCGAAGCGCTTGCCGCTGTCCTTCTGGGAGAGACAGAGCCAACAGGGCGGCTCACGATGAGCATGCCGTATGCAGAGGGGCAGGAGCCGCTCTACTACTGCCAGTATCCGACGGGACGTCCTGCAGGAAAGAACCACTCAGGCCGCTTCGTCACAGGATATCTCGATGCACCGATAGGAGGCCTCCATCCCTTCGGCTATGGACTCGGCTACCACACGAGCGTGCTCTCGGAGCCCGTGCTCGACCGTGCCGTCCTGCATCCTGGCGAGAAGCTCGCTGTCTCTGTGACGCTTGAGAACAAAGGGCCGATTGCTGGCACCGATGTGGTCCAGCTCTACTTCCATGACTGCGTGGCCTCTGTCACCCGTCCGGTCAAGCAGCTTTGCGGCTTCCGGCGTGTCCACACGGAGCCGGGAGAGACCGTGGAGATGCGCTTCGAGATTGCTGAGGAGATGCTCCGGTTCTGGAGGCGGGATATGACCTACGGGTCGGAGCCGGGGAGGTTCGAGGTCTTCTGCGGTCTCAGCAGCGCAGAGACCAGGTGTGCAGAGTTCATTCTCGAGGCATAAGGAGCAGGCAATGGGAAAGCGTCAGATCGTGAATCCGTATTTCCCGAGCTGGGAGTACACGCCGGACTGCGAGCCGCATGTCTTCGGCGACAGGCTCTATGTGTACGGCAGCCATGATGCAGCAGGCGGGGAGAGCTACTGCGTCGGCGATTACGTCGCGTGGTCGGCGCCGGTGGACGACCTCACGCGCTGGAGCTATGAAGGCACGATCTATACGCGTTGGGACGATCCCACAAATACAGAGCATGCGACCTATGCAGCTCCGGATGTTGTCCAAGGTCCCGATGGACGCTACTACCTCTACTACTTCTATGGGTTCACGGCCATAGGCGTTGCTGTGTGCGATGAGCCGGCAGGGCATTTCCGCTATGTCGGACGCGTGCACATGGCAGACGGCACGCTTGTCGCTCCGGGCTCGGGCATCGGCGCCCCCTTCGATCCGGCTGTCTATGCTGAAGATGGCCGTGTCTGGCTCTACTATGGCTTTGGCGCCAGGCCATCCGATGCTGTGCGCTTCAACGCGCCTGACGAGATGCTGGCAGGCTCCTATGTGGCGGAGCTGGAACCGGACATGGTGACGATCAAGGGGATGCCTGCCCCGTTTGTCCCTGGCATGCGCGATGCGGAAGGCACGAGCTTCGAGACACATCCTTTCCTCGAGGCATCGAGCTTCCGCAAGATCCGGGGCCGCTACTATTTCATCTATTCGAGCGCACAGGGACATGAGCTTTGCTGGGCTGCGACCGAGGCTCCCGATGTGCCGCCTACCTTCGGCGGTGTCATCATCTCCAACGGCGATGTGGGACTTCCCGGGCGCGAGCATGAAGAGGATGCTGTCTTCTATCTCGGCAACAATCATGGCAGCCTCGTCGAGGCGGGAGACAAGGTCTATGTCTTCTATCACCGGCATACCCATGGCATGCAGTACTCCCGTCAGGACTGCGCCGAGGAAATCGCGATCGACAAGGGTGGCACGATACATCAGGCAGAGATCACGAGCCAGGGCCTGAACGGCGGGCCGCTCGACCCTGTCCAGGAGATCCCCGCCTATTGCTGCTGCCGCCTGCGCGCAAAGGAGGGCATCCTCCACTTCTCGAGCAGGACACCCTGGAACGAGCGCCATCCTCGTCTCATGCAGGAGATGCCGAACGGTGTGCCGACCTCAGCACGCCTCTTCATACAGAACCTGCGCGACGGTGCCGAGGCAGGCTACAAGTATCTTGCCTTCAAGGGGGCAGAGAAGCTGCTCGAGGCAGAGATACGAGGAGACGCGGAAGGTGTGCTCGTGGCACATCTCGACGGGCCGGACGGTGCGGTCGTGGCAGAGGTCCCTGTGGTGCCTTCCGACAGGTGGTTGAGGGCCGATGCGGCGCTTCTTGCACCGGTCTCTGGTACGCATGCGCTCTGCTTCGTCTTCAAGGGCACTGGTGCGCTCGACTTCAATGCATTCCGTTTCGCAGAATAGAAGCTGTGGAGGACACATGGCATCACTTGGCACCTGGAAGGGCGAGCCCTGCCTCGAGGTCGGAGGCAGGCGTTTCGTTGCGCTGGCAGGAGAGGTCCACAACTCGACAAGTTCCGATCCTGCATGGATGGAGGCTGCCTGGAAGCGTACAGATGAGCTTGGCATCACGACACTTGCCGTACCGGTCACGTGGGAGCTCCTGGAGCCCGAGGAGGGCACGTTCGACTTCTCGCAGACCGACTCCCTCATCGTGCAGGCCCGTGCCCATAAGGGACATCTCATCCTTCTCTGGTTCGGCGCCTGGAAGAATGCCCAGGGCTTCTATGCGCCGGAATGGGTGAAGCGCGACCTGGACCGCTTCTGGCGCGCCGAGCCAGAACGCGGAAAGCGCCAGATCGTGCTCCAGCGCTACCACGCGACCTACGACACGTTCAGTGCACTCTGCGATGAGACGGCCCAAGCCGATGCCCGCGCCTTTGCTGCCCTCATGGCACATCTGTGCGAGACCGACAGCGCAGAGGAGACCGTCGTCGCTGTTCAGGTGGAAAACGAATGCGGCCTCATGTGCGCAGCGCGCGAGCATTCGGAGCTGGCAGACAGGCTCTTTGCGCAGGAAGAGGTCCCCGAAGCCCTGCTCGGTGCCCTGAAGGCACACCGCGATGAGCTGCCGGACGATGTCAGAGCCGTGGCAGGAAAGGCACAGGCAGGGAGCTGGGAGGAGGCCTTCGGCAGCAATGCCGCAGCAGACGAGCTCTTCCAGGCCTGGCATACCGCACGCTTCGTCGAAGAGGTCGCCTCGGCCGGCAGGCGCGAATATGCGCTGCCGCTGCTTGCGAACTGCTGGCTCGACAAGGGCAAGCCAGCAGGCAGCTATCCTTCCGGCGGACCGGTGGCGCGCATGATGCCGGTATGGAAGGCGGCGGCTCCCTCGATCGATATCATCTGTCCCGACATCTATGTACGCAGCTTCTGCGACGTCTGCGACAGCTACCACACGGATGCAAATCCCCTCTCGATTGTCGAGACGGCCACGCACAGCTATCTGGCTCCGCGTGCCATCTGGGCCATCTGCCACCACCATGCCCCGATCTTTGCGCCGTTCGGATTCGAGGAGATGGGAGAGCCCTTCACGGCGACGCAGGGCTTCCTCTTCGGCATGGACACATCGGACCCTGCCCTGTCCCGTCCACAGGATCCCAAAGCCTACCGCCAGACGATGGAATGCCTGCAAGGACTCCTTGATCTCGAAGAGGGGCTATCGGAGAGGGCTGGAGCGCTTGATGCGGTCATCTCCGAGCGTGGCCTCTCGCAGAATCTTTCCTTCGGCGCAGCGCGGCTTGATGCCATCTTTTCTGAGGGTGTGCCGGGTGCTGTGGCAGTGCTTCCTCTCGAAGGGTCAGAAGATGCATCTGTTGCAGAGGCCTACATCCTTGCCAGCGGAGCTTCGCTCTCCTTTGCGTCGGATGTGGAGGATCTGCCGTTTGCTGAAGTGCTCTCGCTCGAAGAGGGTGAGGTCCTGCATGGACAATGGAAGCGTGGACGGAGACTGAATGGCGACGAGCTCCAGGTCCTCTCCTGCGATGAGCCAACCCTCTTGAAGGTACGTATCCACCTCTTCGGATAGCGAACGCAGGTCTGGAGCGAAAGGTCATTTCCGGTCAATGGAGTGGGATGTTCCTGCCATAGCGGCCAGATGCCCTGCTCCTCTAGAATCATGGCGGATACGAGAGAAGGGGAGCCATGAGCAAGATTGACGATGTGCTTCAGGGTACGAGCGAAAACCATATCGCGCCGTTTCTCTGGGTGCACGGGGAAGACCATGAGACATACCGCGAGACGATTCTGGCCATGCACAAGGCAGGCATCGGCGCGCTCTGCATCGAGGCGCGCCCGCATCCGGACTTCAATGGCCCTGGCTGGTTCTCCGATATCGCCTTCATCATCGATCTCTGCCGCTCTCTTGGCATGAAGGTATGGCTGCTCGATGACAGCCACTTCCCGACAGGATTCGCGAACGGCGAGGTCGCAAAGAACCACCCTGAGCGCCGCAAGCGCTATCTCAGGCTCCAGACCTTCGATGTGATGGGCCCGCTCAAGTGCTCCCAGCTGAACCTCAGCTATGCCCTGATGGATCCCGAGGCGAAGATTCTCGCTGTGCTTGCGCAGAGGAGGGCCGAAGACGACGAGCCCGATGTCTCAGACACGCGCGACCTCACATCCCTTGTCCATAAGCGCAAGGACTGGAGGTTCGGCCGTCCGTCTACCGATCCTCTGGGAAGGCCGACAGGCGCCTCGGAAGGCCCCGTCACGGTCGTCGATCTCGACCTTCCGGCTGGGGCATGGTATGTCCAGGTGCTCACGGTGAGCTATCGCGGCGGCGAGAAGGAGACGGAAGGATATCTCAACCCGCTCGAGAAGGAAGCGACCCAGATACTGCTCGATACGGTCTACGAGCCCATCTTCGAGCACTTCGGCGATGAATTCGGACGTACCTTCCAGGGCTTCTTCTCGGATGAGCCGCGCTTCGGCAACATCCATGGAGCGGAGGGCGCTTCGATCGGCAGGAATCCCCAGATGGTCCTTCCCTGGACCGAAGCCGTGCCCGAGCGTATGGTGGAGCATCTCCCAGAAGAGATGGGGAAAGACGACATTGTCCGCTATCTGCCGCTTCTCTTCTTCGGCGAGAGCGATGAAGCCCATGCGATGCGCTACGCCTACATGGATGCTGTCAGCGAGCTCTGGAGCGAGAACTTCGACGGTTTGATTGCTGACTGGTGCCATGCGCATCACGTCCGCCATATCGGCCATACGATCGAGGACAACAATGCGCTCGCACGCCTTGGCTACGGTGCAGGCCATTACTTCCGCGCCATGGCCCATGCCGACATGGCAGGCATCGATGTGGTGATGCAGCAGCTTATGCCGGGCTATGACAAGGGGCTCTTCCGCGCCTTCCACAAGCCGGGCTGGGATGCAGAGTTCTTCACCTATGTCCTGGGCAAGATCGGCGGCTCGCTCGCCCATATCGATCCTGCCAAGCACGGGGCATGCATGGCAGAGGTCTTTGGTGCCTATGGCTGGGAAGAGGGCCTCCCCCTCATGAAGTACCTCGCCGACTACATGCTCGTGCGTGGCGTGAACTACTTCGTGCCGCATGCGTTCAGCCCGAAGGCCTTCCCGGATGGAGACTGCCCACCGCACCTCTATGCCCATGGCATGAACCCGCAGTATCCAGAGCTCAAGGTCCTTATGGACTACATGAACCGGCTGGCAGCCCTTCTCTCGGGCGGCACCTATGCAGCACCGGTTGCCCTCTACTTCAATGCCGAAGGGGAATGGTCGGGAGACTGGCAGCTTGCGCAGAAGCCCGCCCGTGTACTTGCCCGCAGCCTCATCGAGTATGACTTCATCTCTGCAGACTGGCTCATGGAGGCAAAGGCAGAGGAGGGCGAAGACGGCGTGTGGCGTCTCGTGGCAGGCGCCGAGCGCTTCCGTGCCCTCGTCCTTCCCTGGAGCGAGGCGCTGCCCGAAGCGCTGCTGCTGAAGGTTGCCGAGCTCTCCCAGAACATTCCGGTCTGGTTCCTCTGCGGTCTCCCCGAGCGTACGAGCGAGGGGCATGAGGTGCCAGATCTTTCCTGCGTGCACATCGCCTCCCGGGATGACCTCGCAGACAAGCTCTATGGTGCAGGCATTGGAGAGCTCCTGCCTTCTGAGCCGGAGCCGTGGCTCAGGAGCTACCACTACGTGCTCGATGGGGTGGACGAGTACTTCTTCGTGAACGAGAGCCCCTCCGAGCGCGTCCAGTGCACGCTTGCGGGCGCGCCAGAAGGCAATGGCTATGTGTTCGACGCCTTCTCGGGCAGGCTCTTTGCAGATTCTGAGCCCTTCGCGCTCGATCTGGCACCGGGTGCCTCGAAGTTCGTGCTTGTCTCGAAGGCCCCGCTCGAGGCAGAGGAGGCTCTGCCTGCATTCGAGGCTTCCAGCCACCGCGTCCTCACGAGCTGCACTGCCGAGCTTTCCTCCTTCGAGTCGAGGGGCACGGAGTGGAGCGCACCGTACAGGCTCTCGAAGCCTGCCTTCGCAACGAACCTGCCGGAACAGGAATCCTTTGCAGGATATGTCCGCTATCGCTTAAGCTTCGAGCTCACGGAGGCAGAAGCCGCAGCTCCAATCATGCTCGAGCTTGCCGATGTCGCAGGCGTCGTGCGTGTGCAGGCAAACGGACGCGAACTCGGTGTGCGCATCGTGCCGGACTGGAGCTTCAGCCTCGATGGGGCGGTGCATCCGGGACGCAACGAGATCCTCGTCGAGGTCGCAGGAACGCTCGGACGCGCGATGGATGACTTCGTGGGGCAGTTCCTGCCGATCGCGCCGACCGGCATTGACGGCGCAGAGCTCGTCTTCGGCGCCTAGACAGCAGCATAGCGAGTCTTCTGGCCCTGCTTTTCCTGCGAGAAAAGCAGGGCCTTCTGCTATGAGGCTATCTGTCAGATGGGCCGAGAGGGTAGAATGCAGCTGTTGCCAATGGAAAAGGAGGTGTTAGAAATGGCAAGAAAACTGACTGATGTCGAGCATGCCCTCATGGAGCTCGTGCGTGATGAGGTGTCTCCTCTGATCCCGCCTGCCAAGCGCAATCTGGCTTCTGGCTTTGCAAGCGCGCTCGTGCGTCTCAAGGACTACCGCACGGACAGGGAAGGCCTCGAGAAGCTTCTTTCGAAGGTCGGGCTCGACGACAGCGAGACGCAGGACAGCATCTGCTCCGAAGTCCTGGTCTGGTATGGACAGGACAATGTCTTTGGCATCAAGGACGAGCTGATCGAGGCTGCCTATGCCAAGGCGACCGAAGAGGCCGAAGAAGAGGTGGCAGAGGCTGACAGGGAAGAAGGCGTCATTCCCGAAAGCGAACCGGTCGCATCTGAAAGCGTTGCAGTAGCCGTGGCAGAGCCGGAGGCCGAAGCTGCACCGCAGGAGGAGGCTCCTGAAGAGGAGCCGAAGCCGAAGAGGACCCGCAGGCGCAGGACGAAGAAGGCTGTGCCTGAGGCTGATGAGGCCGAAGGCTCATCCAATGCTTCCGAGGCAGACAATGTGCAGGAGCAGGAAGAGGCACCGAAGAAGCCCCGCCGCCGCACGCGCAGGAAGGCAGAAGCTGCTGCAGCAGAGCCTGAGGCAAAGGCTGCAGAAGAGCCTCAAGAGGCAGGGGAGGCCAAGGCAGCACCTGCAGATGAGGCTGCCGAGGCACCGCGCAAGAGGCGCCGCCGCACCCACCGCATCGTGAAGGCAAAGGAGGATTCCTCCGAAGAGACGCCGGAAGAGGTGCCTCTGCAGGAGGCAGAAGCACCTGTCGAGGCAGCATCCGTGCTCGAGCCTGAGCGCGAGGCAGAAGCCGAGGAGGCAGCTGCTGAAGAGGCAGAGGCTGACGAGGCTCTGGGCATCGACAGCGATGCAGCCGTTGAGGCAGAGGAAGAATCTGCTCCGAAGGAGGAAGAGGCGCCTGCGGCGAAGCGTCCGCTTCCGCCGAAGCCGTCCCACTCGCGCGACCTGCGCAAGATTCCCTATGTGCGCAGGGGTGGCGAGACCGACGCAGAGATCAGGCAGAAGATCGTCCAGCTCGATGAGAGGTTCTGGATGAACGGATGGCTGCTCTCGCACCCGAAGGCCTATGTGCTCTTCGAGCATGAGATCGAGACGATGAACTCCATCCTCCAGGACGGGATGCTCCCTGGAGACATCACCCGCCGCCAGCTCGCCTACCAGATGGGAGGCGACGAGAAGTTCTTCGAGTATGGCTCTGACGGCTTCCGCCTGCTCCGTGCCCTCGGTATGGAGGACATCATCCGTCATCGTCCGCTTCCGAAGTCTGATCTCGTCTACCATGCGCCAAGGAGACGGAAGCACATGCGCGTGCTCGTGACGGAGAACCTCGACCCCTACCTCGATGTGCATGACCTCATGTACGAAGATGGCAGGACGACGATCCTGGGCGAGCGCATCCACGCAGTCGTCCTCGGCGGCGGCACGCCCATCATCGAGCACAACAGGCTCTCGCTTCTGCTCGATACACTCGGAGCCGATACGATCGAGGTCCTCTACTGGGGCGATATCGACCGTGCCGGCATCTCGATCATGAACAAGCTTGAGCATGAGCTCAATGGCAAGTACGGGTTTGCCCCGTTCGCCCCTGCCTACGAGCTCATGGTGAAGAAGGCGTCCGAGCGCTTCCCGGATGCCCAGGACAACGAGACGACGAAGCAGGTGAATATCGAGGACTACGATATGACCCCGCTTCTGAATGTCCTTTCCGACGAGGCGGCTGCCTATGCAAAGACGGTCGTCGATTCCTGCGAGCTCATTCCGCAGGAGATTCTCGTGAAGCAGGATCTCTAAAGATATCTGCTATCGATATTTCGTCCATCTGAGATGCGCTTCTCCCATACCGGGAGAGGCGCATCTTTCTCTGCCTTCTTTCCTTGCATGGGTATCTAGCAGTGCATATGCCAATCCGAAGAGACGTCTCAATCTATTGAGACTGAATCTCAAAGATCTTCGAGATTCTTCTTGACTAACGAAAATGGATATTGATAATAATAATCGTTCTCAGTTAAGGAGCAGCACAGCAGAGCTGCAGAAAAGAAAGGGGATGGGACATGTCTCTCATCAACAAGGAGATCTCCGATTTCAGCGTCCAGGCCTACCAGGCGGGCGAGTTCAAGACGGTCACCAAGGCAGACGTCCTCGGCAAGTGGGCCCTGTTCTTCTTCTATCCGGCAGACTTCACGTTCGTCTGCCCGACCGAGCTCGAGGAGCTTGCGGAGAACTATGAAGGCTTCAAGGCGGAGGGCTGCGAGGTCTACTCCGTGTCCTGCGATACCCACTTCGTCCACAAGGCATGGCACGACGAGTCCGAGCGCATCCAGAAGGTCGCCTATCCGATGCTCGCTGACCCGGCACATGTCCTTGCAGAGGACTTCGAGGTCCTGATCGAGTCCGATGGCCTTGCGGAGCGCGGCGCCTTCATCGTCGACCCGGATGGCAAGATCCAGGTCTACGAAGTCACCGCAGGCGGCATCGGCCGCAATGCGAAGGAGCTTCTGCGCCTTGTCCAGGCCGCGAAGTTCGTCCGTGAGCACGGCGACCAGGTCTGCCCTGCAAAGTGGCAGCCGGGTGCCGAGACCCTGAAGCCGTCCCTCGATCTTGTGGGCCAGCTGTAAGACAGAAACGTTTCGGGAAGGCCAGCGGAAGCTGGCCTTCTCTCTGAGGTGGCAGCAGACGAATACGAAGGAGGTCTGCCATGGAACAGGAAGAGAAGATCTATGATGCGGTGATCGTCGGCGGCGGCCCCGCTGGACTCACGGCGGCGCTCTATCTGGCACGTGCCCGCTACCGCGTCCTTGTGGTCGAGCGCGAGCATTTCGGAGGCCAGATCACGATCACGTCCGAGGTCGTGAACTATCCAGGCGTCCTTTCTGCCTCGGGCACGGAGCTCACCGACACGATGCGCCAGCAGGCCGAGGCCTTCGGTGCCGAGATGCTGCTTGCCGAGGTGGAGAAGATCGACCTCTCGGGCGACGTGAAGCACGTGAAGACCAGCAGGGGAGAGCTCTCGTGCCTCGCGGTACTTCTGGCAACCGGTGCAAGCCCGCGCCGTGCCGGCTTTGCTGGCGAGGAAGAGTTCCGCGGCCACGGCGTTGCCTACTGTGCGACGTGCGACGGCGAGTTCTTCTCCGGGCGTCCGGTCTTCGTCGTGGGCGGCGGCTTCGCGGCGGCAGAGGAGGCCGTGTTTCTTACCCGCTATGCATCGCACGTGACCGTGCTCGTGCGCGAGGATGACTTCACCTGCGCGAAGGCGACAGCCGATGCGACACGTGCGAATCCCGATATCACCGTACATACGAATGCCGAGCTCGTCTCGGTATCTGGTGACTCCGTCGTAAGGAGCCTCGTATGGAAGGACGAAAAGACCGGCGAGACTCATGAGGTGAAGCCTGAGGATGGAGGGACTGTCGGCGTCTTCGTCTTTGTTGGCTATGCGCCGGCAACAGAGCTGGCGCAGGGCCTTGCCGAGCTCGATCCTCAGGGCTATGTGATTACGGATGAGCACCAGATGACGACGGCAGACGGGCTCTTCGCGGCAGGAGACATCTGCCAGAAGAGGCTCCGCCAGGTCGCTACCGCAATCGGCGAGGGCGCTGCCACGGCGACGGAGATGGAGCGCTATCTCAAGGCAGCGCAGGAAAAGACCGGCATCCATCCTGTCCAGCCGGCAACGAGGGTCCAGAAGGCAGCCTCCAAGAAGGAGGAGAAGGTCTCCTCTGATGGTCCCATCGACGACGCGATGCGCTCGCAGCTGGCAGCGGTCTTCGAGCGCATGGAGAAGCCTCTTGTCCTCGAGCTCCATCTCGACGACGGAGAGATTGCATCCGAGCTTGCCGCCTACATGGAGGCGCTTGCTCAAGAGACCGACAAGCTTTCGGTCACGCGTGCCGATACATCTTCCGACGATCCGGCAGAGCTCCCCTATGTCTCAGTCCTTCGGGATGGTGTGCCCTGCGGCATGAGCTTCCACGGCGTGCCGGGAGGGCATGAGTTCACCTCGTTCGTGCTCGGCCTCTACAATGCTTCCGGTCCCGGCCAGCAGATAGCCGCCGCAGACCGCGAAGCCATCGCGGCAATCTCGCGTCCGGTGAAGATGAAGGTGCTTGTCGGCCTGTCCTGCACGATGTGTCCTGAGGTCGCCGTCGCGACGCAGCGCATCGCAGCAGAGAATCCCAAGGTCGAGACGGCGGTCTACGACGTGAACCGCTTCCCGGCACTCAAGGATGCCTACGACGTGATGAGCGTTCCCTGCCTTGTTATCAATGATGGAGGAAAGGAGCGTGTCGCCTTCGGTAAGAAGGGCCTCACGGAGATCCTCTCCCTCATCGGCGTCTAGGAAAACCTCAGAGACTGTACCTTTTGGGAGGGCCTCCGGACCCTCCCTTTCCATGCCAGCGCTCTGCGCAGGCCCGAAGTGCCTGATGGGGCTGCAAGAAAGGCAGGGGATGGAAAAGGCCTGATGGATATCAGCGCGTGCTCTCTGTCCTGTGTTCTGTTCTGCCTGCCGAATCCAGACAGCATCTTTCCTGGAGCATACATGGGGCAGGACCGCTGCCGCAGGTCAGCCCTTAAGCTTCCGGAGAGAGCGCTGCGGAGGTGCCGCTGTCTTCCGGCAGATGGGATGGCAAAAAAGAATCGCCCGGACCTCCTGACGAGATCCGGGCGATACGAGGAAGGGCACAGGAAAAGATCAGAAGCTGCAGTGGCCATCGAGCGTGCAGTGCGCGCCAGCAGCAGCGGGCTCTTCAGCAGGCGCTGCTTCCTGAGCCTCGCCTTCCACGACATGCTCCTTGAGGTAATCGATAATGTCAGAAGACTCATAGAGGGCCTTGCCGTCGATGAGAAGGCATGGCACCTGGCGCTTGCCGCCAACCTCGATGAGGTGCTCGCGGTCAGCTTCGGACTCATCGATGTTGTGGAGCGGCAGCTCGATATCGTTTGCCTCCATGAAGGAGAGGACCTTGTGGCACCAGGGGCAGCCGTTCTTTACGTAGAGCTCGAGATTCGAAGACATGGAATCCGCCTTTCGTTCGCTGTTGTTGCCTTCCTTGTTCCCGCAATCAGCAATTGGTACACAGAAGGAAGCATATTCATGCTTCATCCATGGATGCATATGCCGTGTCCGAATTCATGCCGCCGGTTGACCGTCTAAATATATTGTGCACAATAGATATGTCAGAACACGATGCAAGGAGGATCTCATGAAGTGCGCCGTCCGCTACTATTCCCGTTCCGGCAATACCCGTCTTCTCGCAGAAGCGATTGCAGACGAGCTCGGCGTCGAGGCAGTCTCTGCCGACAGCTCCGATGCGACGATCTCAGGTCACATCGATGTCCTCTTTATCGGCGGCGCCCTCTATGCTTATGGCCTCGACAAGAAGCTTGTCTCCTATATCAGGACGCTTGACGGCGACATGGTGGGACGGGCGGTCCTCTTCTCCACAACCTGGCTCTCGAAACACTCGTTCGATCAGATGAGGAAGGAGCTCGAGGCACGCGGCATCGTCGTCGCCGAGAGGACCTTCTATGCGAAGAACAAGCCGTCTGCTGAGCGCTTGAAGGAAGCAAAGGCCTTTGCCGACGATATGGCCAAGTAGAGGGAGCAGCTGATGGGTTGCATCCGTCCAGCCAGGAAAGAGGACCTTGCCCGCTGCATGGAAATCTATGCAGCAGCGCAAAGATTCATGGTGAAGGCAGGAAACCCGAACCAGTGGCAGGTGGGTTTTCCGACCGAAGAGATGATAGCGCGCGATATCGAGGGACGTCATCTGATGGTCTGGACAGACGAGGATGGTGTGCCGCAGGGCGCCTTCGCCTTCCTGCCCGGTCCCGAGCCTGACTATGCGAAGATCTATGAAGGTGAGTGGCAGGACAATGGCACATACGATGTCGTGCACCGCTTTGCGACAGCGAAGCAGGGCCTCGGCATCGGCTCTGCCATGATGCGGTGGGCCCTGGAGCATGCCAAGAAAGAGGGTGTAGCGCTTCGAGTCGACACCCATAGGGACAACATCCCGATGCAGGGACTGATCAGGAGCTGCGGCTTCGTCTATTGCGGCATCGTCCATATCAGGCGCAACGGCGAGGAGCGCCTTGCCTTCACGCATACATTCTGAGGGCGGTCGCTGTTAAGAGACTGAACATCCATACATCCCGCCCACATGTGTGATGGAAGTGCGGGCACAACGTGTCCGAGGTGTGGAGAAACATGCATAAAAGTGCCCTTTGAACAGGGATAACGCGTCATCGGGTATAACTGATGTCGGCGCGGGAAGCGCCCTGAACAAGTCCCCCAAAGGGCTCTCAGGATTGCATTTCATCTTGGGAATCCTATATGCTCCGGTGCTTTTGCCTCCTTGCACACCGGAGCATTTTCATATCGAAAATCAGAGCGTGGCGCGAATCTGGCGCAGATGCTCCTTCATCTTGGGAGCGATCCTTCTGCTGTCGAGCGCCTTCTGTATCGCTATGCGCTCCGTCTTTACGTGAAGCGTCTTTGCCTCGAGGAAGGGAAGGACCGATGCCTCCTGGGTGACGAGGGCCTCTGCCACAAACCAGCCGACCATCATCTCGATATAGTACCTTCCGTCATCTGCCTCCTGCGCCCAGAGGAGATGCTCGGGCCTGAAGCCATCGGGCAGAAGATAGCGCATGAGAAGAGAGATGCCGAAGCGGCGCGTGTATTCATGCTCTGCTTGCATCCACTTCCGGGAAAGCGCCTCGAGATGCTTTGGTGCGAGCTTCCTGAACGCTTTCGGGACAAGCGCATCGCAGACGGCCCAGTTGTCGACGAAGGGCAGAAGACGGCCGAGCTCTGCAATCGTGCGCTCTGCATCCTTCTCCTCGTTCAGCACGAAGGCATGGAGGAGGTATTCCTCGTAGTACGCATGGGGAAGCTCTTCGAGGAAGGCTGCCCTGTCAGGGGAGCGCAGAATCTCTTTCGCAAGGCGCCGCAGGCGCGGCACACGGACGCCGAGCATCGTGGCGGGGTCCGCTGTTGCGACAACGCGCGCATTGAACGTGCGGTACTGGCTCTCGGTATCCCTGAGTTCGAAGAGCCTCTGCTCGATCCAGTCCATGAGATCCTCCCTTCCCATAACAAGCATAGCCTGAAGAAAGAGGGACGGCTGCAGGATGTCGGACTCTCCAATCAGACGGATTGATGATTCAAATGCGTCCGAATATGGTCTTCTGCAATAAGTATCAATAGGCTAACATCTTCCCGTCGCTTATTGAGACGGGAGTGTCGGCATATGAAGAAGCCAAGTACGAAAGCACGCCTTGCAACCGATATCGTCGTGGCGGTGTTTCTCATCGTGACCTATCTGACAGGCCATGCAGATCCCCATGTGCATGCGCTCTTCGGCTTCCTGCTGGTCGCAGCGGTTGTCGTGCATGCCGTGCAGGCACACAGGAAGGTCGTGGCAACGACACGCAACGTGGCGAAGAAGTCCATGAACAGAGAGACGAGGCTCGACTGCTGCCTTGGCCTTGCGATGGCAGTCTTTCTGATCGCGGCGCTTCTGAGCGGCGGTGCGCTCATGCATATGCGCATGGCGGAAGGTCTCAGCTTCGACGAGGCGGCATCTACGCCTCAAGGCATCGTGCATATGTGCTCAGCTGTGCTCTTCCTCATCTGTGCGATTGTGCACATCGTGCTCAACAGGGCAGGACTCGACAAGCTGCTGCCCGCCAAGAAGGCATAGAGCATATTCTGGGGACATCCTGCGAAGGGACGGAAAGGCCTGCAGGCTTTACCGTCCCTTCTCTTTCTGACGATGCATTAAGGCCATCCCTCGAGCAGGCATTGCCATACGGCAGCGCTTTTTGGGTGATCGGCCATAGTCGACAGAAAGGGCAGCCTGAATCGATTATGGCCGATTCAGGCTGCCCTGGCATAAGACTGAAACCCCGTGCCTCTACTTCTGCGGGAAGGTCAGGATGTCAGCTCCTCCTGAAGTTCCTGTCTCGAGGCTGCCTTCTTCCTCTTCACTATCACCTCTGCTTGCCCTGTACCAGTGCTGCATGCGCTCATTCACCTCATCGAGGTCGAACGGTCCGTAGTTCTCGGTGCCAGCCCAGGTCACCGCACCGTCGTGGTCGGGATCCGTGACATCGGAGAGCGCTGACAGGAACTCCCTGAAACCGTAGGAGCCGCCCACATCTTCCGGAGGCGCTGCTCCTTCTCCTGCCGTGCAGCAGGGGAGGGTGCCCGGATAGGAGCGGATCGTCTCTGCGAGATGGATCGAATGCAGCCAGGAGTCGCCGAAGTCGTACTCATAGACGGCGTTCTTCGTTCTGGGGAACACCTCGTCGATGGTCATTGATTCCGCATCGACTGGCCCATTATGGGCGATGGCCGCGAAGGCCTCTCCTGCACCGTCTGCATCGCTCACAATCTCGATCTTTCTGCCGTGCGTCGTGAGGCGGAATTCGAAGAGATGGGAGTCTTCCCAGAGGAAGGCCGACTGGATGATTTCATGGAACTGTCCGAATGTGATGTGCTGCGGTACGACGATGTCGCGCCAGCAGGTGAGGTCGTGTCCGAGATCGAGCACGATATGGAACTTGAAGGCAGGGTTCTGGCGCTTCTTCTCCTGCTTCTTCGAGCTTGCGGCTACGGTCGTGAAGATGTCCTCCTGGAAGGCACTGAAGAGTTCCTTCATGAACTCGCCGGTGGCAGCACCTGCCGGCGTGAGCTCTATGCGCCCTGCAGGGTCCTTGGATACGCGGATATAGCCGCTGCGGACAAGGTCTGCGAGCGCCTCTCTTGAAAGTGTCCCGGTGCTTACCTGCTTCGTCTTGCTGCCTCTGCCCTCCGCCTTCGATGTCGCGGCGAGATACATGAGCGTGAGCATATCGAGCAGATCCCTGCTGTCTGTGTCCATTGCACGTGCCTCCATCCGGTCATTTCTGCATTTCATGATAGCGGGGGCAAAGATAGGTGCACCTGAAAGTGGCGGGAGATGGCCTTGCGCGCTGGCGGACGGACGCTACTGTGCAGTATCTGCGAAGAAGGGGGCGCACGCTTCTTCCAGCGAGGAGATGAGCTTTTTCGTCGTGGCAAGGACCTTCTGGATATCCTCGTCGGACGCTGCCTCTACATGGAAGCCGCAGCTTGCCGCAACGGGCACCCGGAACTTCGTGGCAAGGGCTGCCGCGATATCGTGAGCAGGCATCTCGTCTCTGTGACAGGGGACGGCAAGGATGCTCACGGTAGCCGTGCGGTCATGCTCGGGCCTGGGTATTGCCTGTGCCGTCGCGCCGAGATGGGCATAGCCCGGGGTGAAGGCCGTGACTGTGATGCCGCGGGGCATGAGGACAGCCACTGCCTCGAGCGCAAAGCGGCCCTCTCCTGCTGTGACACACCTGATCTCTGCCATAGACTGCCTCCCTGCTCTGAGTCTGCACTTGCGGCTATCCCATGATAGGCCACGCGCCTTCCATTTCGGGACAGCGACAGTGCTGCCATATCTCTCAGAGCCGTTCCATAATGGCTCGAAGGTGTACAGGAAGAGAGGATACGCATGGATGATGCATTCTGGGATGAGATCGCCACTTTCCGTCATGACCTCCATGCCCATCCCGAGCTTTCGGGCAGAGAGGTTGGGGCGAAGCGGCGGATCCAGGATTTTCTTTCCTCCCATACCTCGCTTGATGCAGAAGATTACGGCAGCTGGCTTTCTGTGCGCTTCTGCCCTGAAGGGGCAGAAGGCGTGGCGCCTATCGCCTTCCGTGCCGATATGGATGCTTTGCCTATAGATGAGACGATCTCGCTGCCTTACGGCTCCACAGTCCCGGGCGTCGCACACAAATGCGGGCATGACGGACATATGGCAGCGCTTGTGGCAGCCGCCTGCCTGATGGAGCATGATGCCGCCATCAGACGTCCTGTCTATCTCGTCTTCCAGCCAGCAGAGGAGACAGGCGAAGGCGGACATGCCTGCGCAGCATGGCTTGCATCCCAAGGTGTCCGCGAGGTCTATGCCTTTCACAACCTGAGCGGGCATGAGGAGGGTGCCGTGATGGTGAGAGAGGGCATGACGCAGCCGGCATCATGCGGGCTCACGTTTGCCTTCGAGGGAAATGCTGCCCATGCCGGGACCTCTGAGCTTGGGACGAATCCTGCACCTGTCCTTGCGCGCATGCAGCTTGCCGCCGAGAAGCTGGATAAGAGCAAGGAAGGGAAGCTCCAGTTCGCGACCACGGTGGGCATGACTCTGGGAAGCCATGACTTCGGGATATCTCCGGGAAGAGGAAAGATCTCGTTCACGCTGCGCGCTGGGGAAGATGAAGGCCTTGCACGCATGGAAGAGGAGCTTGGGAAAGAAGCGCATGAGCTCGCAGAGCGCTTCGGGCTTTCTGCGTCTAGAGAGAAGCGCGACCCCTTCCCGGCAACCGTGAATGACTGGCGTGCAGCGGAGAAGGTGCGCGCCAGCGCCCGTGAGCTTGGATTTGTGCAGGAAAAGCCGTCTGAGCCCTGGCGGCCGTCTGAGGACTTCGGCTGGTATACGAAGCTTACGTGTGGGGCACTCTTCTATGTCGGAAACGGGGAGACGTGGCCCGCTCCTCATGACCCGGCCTATGACTTCAACGACCGGATACTTCCTGTTGCAGCCGGGATGTTCGTGAAGCTTGCTGAAGGGATGCCGCTCCTGTGAGCCTCAGGCGTTCTGGTGCGAGTGTCCGCTGTCTCTGAAGCAGAGCAGGATAGCGAGCACTGCCATCGTGCTCAGGGCAAGTGCAGGGATATCGCCCAAGCGGAAATTTGCGAATCCGAGGAAGAGCCCGGTGAGATGCAGGATGAGCCAGCTCGCCCATAGAATCGTGCCGAACGATTTCAGGTCATTCGAGCGGGCTTCCGAAGGGTGCATCCAGACAGCAAGCGCCCATGTGGCGTGGACGGCAGGAAGCAGCGGCATGGTGACTGCAATGAAGAGGCGCAGGGGCGAATCGACGGTGCCTTCCGCTACCGGGCCGAGAAGGGTGCTTGCAGAGATCAGCGCAAAGGCAATCCAGAAGAGGGCCACATGATAGGCATGGAACGTGGCACTCCGGCGCAGGGTGAGCGTTGAAGCGGTATAGAGGATGAAAGCCGACATGCCGGTGATCATCGCCGGCAATGAAGGTGAACCCATAGATGAAGCCCCCACCAAACAGCACACTTCGCAGCATGCTGGCCCTATTTATGCAGTACCCAATTGAGCAGCTGTTCTATTTATAGCACTTTCTGAATACCGAATGAGGACGGACGATGGCGGGGGCGAAGAGCTTCCTAGAAGAGGACGCCGAGGACGATCAGAAGCACGCAGAGCACAAGGACGCCCTTGTCATCTGCTGCCATGGGGTAGCGCTTGAAGCTGCTCTTGCGGGTCCTCAGATAGAAGCCGCGCTGCTCGGCTGCGAGCGCTGTGGCGTCGGTCTTTCCGACCGAGGTCACAAGCAGGGGCACGCAGAGTGGAAGCATGAGCTGGAGCTTCTTGATCGGGTTCTTCGTGTCGTATTCCACGCCGCGGGCACACTGTGCCTCCATGATGGAGTTCATCTCCTGGGAGAAGACCGGCACGAAGCGGAGTGCTGTCGTGAACGTGAAGGCATAGCGGTAGGGAATATGGAGCACCTCGACGCAGGCATTCGCGAGGTCGTTGAGCTTCGTGACGGAGAGCATGAGGATAAGGGGAAGCGCCACGCCCAGAAGGCGCAGGCAGGCCTTCGAGCCTGTGATGAGGCCTGTGCTTGTCATCCACAGGAAGACCGGTTCGCCCGTCCTCACGAAGGCGGTCTGCAAGAGGAGCATCACGACTGCGATAGGAACCAGGAGCTTCATGAGCGAGAAGAGCTTGCCCTGGGATTTGGCATAGAAGCCGAGTGCGAATGTCAGGACCAGAAGGCCCAGAAGCATCACGTAGGTGTCGGAGAGGAAGGTTGCCACGATGATGGCAGCAGCGATAGCAAGCTTCGTCACCGGATTGAGCCTGTGGAGGAGCGTCTTGCCCGGTACATAATCAATAACATTAACCACGCTGGACCATCTCCTCGGTAAGGTCGACGATGCCGGAAACCTGGCTTATGCCGGCAAATGCAGGACTGATGGTGTGCGAGAGCACCTGCGAGAGCTGGACGATCTGCGGCGCCTCGATGAAGGCTTCCTTCATGAGGGAGGTGTCGCTGAACATGTCGAGCGCGGCGCCACGGTCCAAGATCCTCCCGTTTGCCATAACGACCAGACGCTCTGCGAAGTCGGAGACGACCTCCATATCGTGGCAGACCATAATGACAGCGCAGCCGCGATTGGCCATCTCGGAGACGGTGTCCATGACAGTCATGCACTCGCGGTAGTCAAGGCCGCTTGTCGGCTCATCGAGGAGCACGACATCGGGCTCCATGACGACGACAGAGGCCAAGGCCACGACCTGGCGCTGGCCACGGGAGAGCGAGAACGGAGACTCCTTCTCGGGAAGGCCGAAGCGCTCGATCACGCGGAGTGCCCGCCTCTTTGCTTCCTCCTCATCAATCCCCTGGAGCTCGAGGCCAAAGGCCACCTCGTCCAAGACCGTATCCTTGCAGAGCTGGTAGTCGGGGTTCTGG
Source organism: Olsenella kribbiana (assembly GCF_036408795.1). NCBI lineage: Bacteria > Bacillati > Actinomycetota > Coriobacteriia > Coriobacteriales > Atopobiaceae > Olsenella > Olsenella kribbiana. Next base: position 18,612 of record NZ_JAZGJP010000003.1, on the reverse strand, counting down.
AAGAGCGTTGCGCAGTGGGCTGCGATGCGGCTTGTCGGAACCTCCTTCGTCGAGAGGCCGGAGATCCTGACCTCGCCCGAGGAGGGCTTCAGAAGGCCGTTCAGGAGCTTCGTGAGCGTCGTCTTGCCGGCACCGTTCTGGCCGACGACGGCGACCATCTCGCCGGGATAGACGCTCATCTCGAGGTCTTTCACGGCAGCGCCGCCGTTGGGATACTGGAAGCAGACGTCGCGGAGCTTGACAACTGGCTCTGCCCCTTCTGCATGGGGCCTGGCTGCCACGACGTGCTTCGAGCCCTGGCGGAAGGATCCCTCGGCCGGAGCAGTTCTGGAAGCCTCAGGGATGAGGCGCTCCACGATGGCAGCAGCCTCCTCCACGGTGAGGCAGGGCTTGCCTTGAGGAAGCAGGCCATCCTTTGCGAGGCTGTTGTAGACGCGGGCGACACGGGGAGAGTCGACGCCGATGGAGCGGAGCTTCTCGGCATGGGCAAAGACCTCGCGGGGCGTGCCGTCGAGCAGGAGCTTGCCCTGATCCATCACGAGGATGCGGTCGCAGTACTTGGAGAGAAGGGCTACCTTCTGCTCGATCACGACGACCGTGACACCCTGGCGGCGCACTTCTTCGAGCGTATCGAAGACAAGGGTCGAGGAGGCAGGGTCGAGGGCGGCTGTCGGCTCGTCGAGCACAAGGACACGGGGCCTGAGGGCCAGGATGGCGGCGATTGCGACCTTCTGCTTCTGGCCGCCCGAGAGCGTTGCGATCTCGCGGTCACGCAGATCGGTGATGCCGACAGTTGCAAGCGTCTCTTCGATCCTGCCTTCGATCTCTGTATGGGGCACGCCGAAGTTCTCGAGGCCGAAGAGCATCTCGTCCTCGACGACGGAGGCGACCATCTGCGTATCGATGTCCTGGAGGACCGAACCTACAATCTGGGAGATGTCCGTGAGCGTGATGTCGCAGGTATCCTTCCCATCCACGAGCGTCGCGCCGAAGAGCGTGCCCTTGAAGTGGTGAGGGATGGCGCCAGACATCACGGATGCGAGCGTGGACTTGCCTGCTCCCGAAGGCCCGATGATACCGACGAACTCGCCGGTGCCGATCGTGGCCGTGATATGGGAGAGTGCCGGCTTCGGAGCCTCTGTGCCGTCGGATGCGGCCGAGGCGTAGGTGAAGGAGACATCCTTGAGCTCGATGATGGGCTGGGGCGTATTCGTGCTTTCTGCCATGCTGCCCTTTCTTGCTTGCTGCTTCATATATATAAGTGCATGCATGGAGCATGCCGTGGTACAGAAGAGGGCCGCAGGTGCTCCTGCGGCCCTCTCTATGGTAGCTGATGGAATCCTAGCGGTTCAGGACCTTATTCAAGGGGAAATAGAGTGCCTGGACGACGATTGCGTTGAAGACGGCCGTGCCGAGGACAAGCGGGACCTTCACGGCGACCGTCGCAAGAGCTGCTCCCATGATGAGGGTGCCGGCAACAGCGAAGAGGGCGCCGGAGAGGAGTGTCGTCACGAAGGCAGCGACAAGCGGGGTGACATTCCTGCCGGCGACCTTGAGGTCGAGCTTGATGAGGGCAGCCATGGCCAGCGCAGCGACGAGCTCGGTCACGAAGTTGAGGCCCGGAATGGAGGTCGTGAACTGGATGACGGCTGCGGAGATGAGGCCGAAGATGGCAGCCTGCTTGAAGTCAGCCTTCGTGAGCAGGATGGCAAGGGCATAGGAAGCGATGATGAACTGGGGCTTGATGCCGACCATCGCAAGCGAGTTTCCGACCGTGAGGTTCAGGATGAAGCCTGCGGCCAGAAGGACGGCCAGAAGGATGAGGGACGTGACATCGGTGCCGGTGTGTGCTGCTGCGGTGACGGTGCGTGCCTGGGAATTCGTGTCTGCCATGATGCTCTTCTCTCTTGCTGACTCTGTGTTCTGATCGATGTGATCTGATAGCTGCTGCGGATAGATGCCTTATGCCTCGACCTTGAGTGCCTTGCAGATCGGGAAGTAGAGGGCCTGGACAAGGATTGCGTTGAAGATGCCGGTCGCGAAGACGACGGGGAGCATGGCAGCTGCGAGCTGGGCAGCAGCGCCGACCATTGCGATGCGGATGAGCATGAAGATGACGCCGGAGACGACGGTCGTGACGAAGGTGCCGATGGCAGGGGTGATCTTCTTGGCGGAGCCCTTCATGCCAGCTGCAACGATGACGGACATGAGCATGGCGGCAACGCCTTCAGCTGCGAAGTCGACGAAGGGTGCGGTCGTCGTGATCTGGATGACGGCTGCGGAGATGAGGCCGATGATGAGGGCCTGGCCGACGTTCGGGCGGATCACGAGGATCGTGAGGCAGAAGGCCGAGATGATGAACTCAGGAGAGATCATGCCGCCGGAGACAGACGATATTGCCTTGCCGACCGTAAAGTTCAAGATGAAGCCTGCCGCCAGAAGGACTGCAAGAAGGACAAGTGCGCGGACATCGAGCTTGCCGTGGTCCTCGGTGGTGATGGTACGTGCCTGCTGGGTGTTTGCTGCCATGATGGATCTTCCTTTCGAATGGAACTTCTGAATTGCTTGCTTGATGGGATTGGACAGACAAAAAGAGGGCCCCGGTCATACCGGAGCCCTCAAAGATTCGCGTATGTATCATGGCGCGAGAGACTCACGATTGACCGATCGTATTCACATCGCGCCACCACCAGTTCATATTCATGTTGTCTGCGGTGTAGACGATGTGAATCATCTCTGGCGCTCCTCTCAAATCGAATCAATGTCCAGATTGCCTGGACGTCTTGTTTGTTGCGCACACTATAAGCCACAGCCATCTTGGGATGCAAGCAAGATTGTGTAAACGCTTTGTTTCACGTAGCGGGGTGGACCTACGGCTTCAGGAGATGGAGCTGGCGCTCCATCTTAGAGGAAGAGCTGACCGCTGAAAAGAAGATGCCCTGCTTGCTGGGCATGCTGGGTATATCCATTCGGAATGAATGAGAAAGGGGATTCAGCCATGGAACAGAAGATCCTGAAGCTTCTGGGAGCAGTGCTCGTCATCTTCATCGCAATCGATCTGGTCTTCCAGATAGCGGAGCAGCTTGGAACGACCGAGCGTGCCATTGCCTGCTCCATCGCGATCGTCCTTATGGCAGGCTTTCCCATCATCGTCCTGCGGGCAATCTTCGGCCCTGGCATCTGGATCGTGCGTGGCTTCTGGCCAATCCTTACGGTCCTTGTCTTCTGCTTTGGCATCCCTCTTGTCATTCAGGGAATGCAGGGCACGCTTGATGGCAGCGCGGCAGCAGCGCTTGTGCTGCTGCCGGCGTTCTTTGCCATTGCAGCGAGCTTCAAGGGGATAGGCGGAGGTCCTCAGTAGCCCATGGCCTGAAGGATGAACATGATGACTGTGAGGATCGTCACGGCAATGACGATGAACCAGGTCAGGGCGTTCCAGATGCGGCCATTTGCATGCCTGCCCATCACATAGCGGTCAGAGGCTATGAGCACCATGCAGACAAGCAGGATTGGCAGGATCACGCCGTTGATGACCTGGGAGACCATCATGATGCCGAAAAGGTCGACATTCGGGATGCAGCAGATGGCAGCAGAGGCAATCGTGATGACCGTGATGATGCCGTAGTAGGCAGGAGCTTCCTTCCAGCTGCGGTCTGCTCCGCGCTCCCAGCCGAAGGCTTCGCAGACGGCGCTTGCCGTGATGCCTGGAAGCACACAGGCGGCAAGGAATGACGCGCCGACGAGACCCAGAGCAAAGAGGCCTGAAGCATACTCGCCTGCAAGCGGCTCGAGCGCCTTGGCTGCGTCAGCTGCGGTATCGACGGAGATGCCTGCCGGGAAGAGCACCGTTCCTGTCGTCATGATGATGAACCAGGTCACGACCTCTGCAGCAATGGCGCCGGAGATGTTGTCGGCACGCTGGGCCGGGATGTCTGAGGCATCGAGGTTCTTCTCCACGACGTTGCTTGACACCATGAAGATCATGTACGGCGAGATGGTCGTACCGATGTTTGCAACGAGGAGCGAGATGTAGGAAGGATCGTTCGATACCTGGGGAATGATTGTGGCGCTGAGCGCTGCTCCCCAGTCAGGCTTTGCCAAGACGCCGGAGACGATGTAGGTGAGGAACACGGCCGAAAGGGCAAGGAGGATCTTCTCGATCTTTCGGTAGGAGCCGCCGATCGTGAGCATCCAGCAGATGAGGGCAGAGACCGGCACGCTTGCGATGATGGGCACATTGAAGAGCTGCATGCCCGAGGCGATGCCTGCAAACTCGGAGAGCGTGACTGCGAAGTTCGAGATGATGAGGGCAATCATGGCAAGGGCGGAGATGCGGACGCCGAACTGCTCACGGATCAGGGAGGCAAAGCCCTTGCCGGTTGCACATCCCATGCGGGCAGATGTCTCCTGGACGACGATCAGAAGAAGGCACATGAGCGGCACGGTCCAGAGCATGCCATAGCCATAGGACGCGCCCGTCGTGGAGTAGGTGGCGATGCCGCCCGCATCGTTGCCGGCAAAGGCCGTCAGGATGCCTGGCCCCATAGAACCGAGGATGGCAAGGATGCCTGCCTTCTTCGCGACATCGTGGCTCTTCTTGGGAGCTGCTGAAGACGTCTGGGACGTGGAGCTGGAAGAGCTCTGAGAAGCCTTGGGGGCATCAGACTGCTTCTGTGCCCTGGGTGCGGGAGCCTGAGGCGCTGCCGGTGCGGCAGCCATGATCTTCTTTTCCGTCATGCATACGCCTCCCTAGATTCCCATGCTCGCGAGAGCGATTGCAAGGAAGAGGACGATGGCGACAGCCATGTAGATGATGGCAAGGGTCGTGCCGGAGGTCTCGAGGTTGCGCTCGTCGCGGGCGCGCAGGACCTTGAGGGCTATGGGCGTCGTCGCGAAGCAGACAAACGCCGCGGCTGCTGCTGCAGCCACGCCCTTCATCGTGTACTGCATCGGAGCATCCATGATGTTCGCGATGATGGAGGTCGCGATGAGGGCCACAAAGATTGCGATGATGAGGCCGAGGCCGACGCCCTTGAACACCATGCCGAGCATCGAGGGAGCATCCTCGTCGTCGGAGTCGTACTCGAGGAAGTTCTTCGTCACGAAGGCAGCAGCGTCGTTTCCTGCAATGACCGCAACCGGCATGCAGAAGGAGACAAGCGCGATATCCTGCCAGGGCAGGCGGGTGTGGAAGACGGCAGCAAGGATGGCAACGCCGAGCATCCAGACGAAGAACCATGCCTCGTTGCGCATGAGCCAGGCAAGGTCTCCCGTGCGTCCTTCTGCTGCGGTGTCGTTGTGGCCGGCGCCTGCAATCTGCAGGTCCTCGGCGTGCTCTTCGTTGAGGACATCCAGTGCATCGTCGACCGTGACGTTGCCGAGCAGGTGTCCCTGGTCGTCCACGACTGGCATGGCAAGGAGGTTGTACTTTGCGATGTCCTCTGCGACATCCTCCTGGTCATCATCCGGATTGGCGGTCTTCAGGTCCTCGATATCGGCAATGTCCTTGAGGTGGTCCTCATCCTTGGCCAGCAGCAGGGCATTGAGCGACACGGCACCCGTGAGCTTGTCGTCCTTGTCCTTGATATAGATGTAGTGGATGGTTTCGAAGTCCTCATCGAGGTTCGAGAGCACCTCTACAGCGTCTGCCACCGTATCGTTCTCGAAGAGGTCCACGACCTCCGACGTCATGATACGGCCGGCTGTATCTTCCTTGTAGCCCAGGAGCTGACGTACTGCGCGCTGCTCCTTCACGCCCATGAGGCGCAGGAGCTTCTCTGCCTTGTCGTAGTCGAGCTCGCCCACGAGCTCTGCTGCATCGTCCGGGTCCATCTCGGACAGCATCTGCGATGCGTCCGTATCGTTCATGGAGGACATGATGTCGGCGGCAATCGTGTCATCGTCGAACTCGGCGATGGTGCCTGCCTTCTGCTCGGCATCGAGCTGGGCGAAGACCTGGCCACGAAGGCGCGGATCGAGGCGTTCGATGATGTCGGCGATGTCTGCCGGATGCATATCGTCGAGCGTCTTGTGCGTGACCGAGAGCTTCACGTCGGAAAGGTCGCGGTCCAGAAGGTCCATGTAGTTCCAGGCAATGATCTTCTCGGGGATGGTCTTGCCCATGGCCTTGGCGATCTTGAGCACAGCATGCTCGAGCTTGGGGGAGAGCGTGCGCAGAAGGCCGCGAGCTCCCACCTCGGCGCCCAGAAGGCGCAGCTGCGAGGAGTTCGTGTCAGAGAGCTTCAGATCGTTTACGCGCACGACACGGACGCCACGCGTATCGACAATCTGCTTGTTCAGGAGGTCGCGTGCAATCAGCACCTCGTCCGGCTGGAGGTAGCTGAAGCGGATATCGGTCTTGACAACCTTCAGGCGCACTTCGTTCTCGTTATACGTGTCGACATACTTGCGCCACGAGAGCATGAACGGGGTGCGGCTGGGGCCTTCGATTGCGAGCGAGGTGACACGCGGAAAGACTTCACCTGTGGCAATGCCCAGATCGTTCACGCGGCCGATGTTTTCGCCCTTTGCGTCGTAGACCGGATTGCCCAGGAGTTGGGACAGATAGATCATAGGTGCTCCTTGGTTCGGATTGTTGTTTGGGGGTACCCCGCGGCACAACTCGCAAGAAGCACCGAGGGGTCATCGACTGTGAGGTCGAGGTTTCATCAATGACCCTTTCTCTGCATATGTATTGCTTGGCTGCTGGCTCATGCCCAGCGATACTCGCATTGTACTCTCCAATTCCGCCAGATTCTGTCTTGCTCTTTCAAGCTTTTGTCAAGAAACATCGTTTGTGCGCATGGATAGCTGCTCTTGTGCCTTTCTGTGGCACTGTTCGTAATTTGAAAAGGCAGGCAACAAGAATGTTGCAGGTTCGGCAACTGTAGATGTTGCTGACACCATCCATTCGGGTTTGCTGCCTATCATAAATTGGTATCATTCGGACGGTTCCAGGAAGCACCCACCCTGCAGATCTGGAGCGCCTGTTCCCGGATAGGCAGACATCCGGGAGGTACTGGTTACGTACGTTTGATCAAGTCTCGAAGCGGGAGTCCACCAGCTCCCAGCCGAAACAGGAACTACTCCCCTTGACCGACGCTGCCCAGAGATGCCCCTCCGACTGAACATACGTAATCAGTGCCTGAATAGTCCTGCTAGGCGGCTGCTATGGCAACTGCCATTCTTTGTCCGCCGAATGGCGCATTGCTTCAAGATTCTTCGTTTTCCAGAAGCTCTTCCATCGTGCAGCTGAGAGCCTGTGCGAGCGCAAGTACGCTTCGTGCCTGTGCATGGGATATGTCCTTCTTCCTCTGCTCATACTGCTGTATGGAGCGGAGCGTGACGCCGGAAGCCTTGGCCAGTCCTGCCTGAGACAGGCCGCGTTCGCGCCTGATGCGAGCAAGGTTCGTCGCTGTGCTCTCATGGGTCTCGGGGACAGAGATTCTCTGCACGACCTCTGCCGGGGGAAGCTTGGCATAGTCTGCATGGAGCTTGCGGAGACGCTCTTCTGTGAGCGTGCGGAAGACGGCAGGGAAGGGAAGGCCTGTCTCCCATTGATAGCGGCAGACAAGCTCCGCTTCCCATCTGAGACGTCCGGTCTCCTGCTTCGAGAGCCTCTTCTCGTTCATGAGGAGGGTATCGATAGAAGCATCCTCATTCACATCGAGAACGAGCTCGATAGCAGATCCGCCAATCTCTGGATGTGCATCGGGGCCTGTGCAGGTAGCGGCGACCGAAGAGTTCGCGAAGCGCCGATAGAAGCCTGCTGCACCTTCGGGCAGGCATTTCTCTGCAAACTCGAACGCCTTGCCAAGCGTGCTGATGACCTGAGGCAGCTCCTTCTCGTCGTATGCCTTGCCTGCCATGCGCCCTCCAAAAGATGTGTATGAAAGATGGAGAAACGGTTACGGGTTTTGCCGTTCACCGGTAAAACGCCGATGAACAGATGCAAAAGAGCAGGTATCTCCAAATGTTTTCAGATATATCTCTTTAGAGTCATAGTACCCTCCGAGCTGAGATTCTGCTGAATATGCAGCACCGAATGGAGCTTTCTTCACTCCGAATGGCACTTTTCCGCTCAGCGGTACTCCAATTCCGATACCAGACAGAGCGTGCTAGCATCCGGCCCATGCTGAGGCTCGGTTCTGCTGCAATGGGGCGGCGGAACCCAGACAGAAAGGAGCGGGCATGGCAACATTGCAGGTCATCCTGATCTTCGCCATCTTCATTGCAGGCGTTGTCCTGATGATGACAAAGAAGCTGCCGGCTATCCTGGCACTGCCCTTGATGGGCATCCTGATTGCTGCGGTTGCAGGCGTGCCGTTCGTATCGGCTGATGCCGATACCCAGTCAATCACGGACTTCGTGCTCTCCAAGGGCGCCGTGAAGCTGGCAGGCACAATCTCTGTCACGATCTTTGGCGCCATCTTCGCGAAGGCCATCCAGAAGGAGGGCATCTCCGACGCAATCATCCGCAAGGCAGCAGAGCTTGCAGGCGACAAGCCGACGGCCATCGCCCTCGCCCTGACCGCTGCTATCGCGATTATCTTCACTGCCATGAGTGGCGCTGGCCCGGTCATCATGGTCTCCCAGATCGCTATCCCGCTGTTCCTCTCTGCTGGCATCGAGCCGGTCGTGGCAGCAAGCCTCATCCTGTTCGGCCTCAATATCGGCCTGCTCTTCAACGTCTCCCAGTACCAGCTCTACGTCGATACCATCGGCATGGACATGAACGTGATTCTCTCGACCTCTGCCGTCATGGGCGTCATCTGCGTCATCGTCACAATCGTCTACATCGTCGTGAACACCCGCTCTGCCAAGAAGAGCGCTGCCTGGGCTGCCAAGGCTCCGGCCAAGACTGATGTGAATCCTGTCGCTCTCATCATGCCGCTCGTGCCTATCGTGCTTGTCTTCTTCCTCAAGTGGAACGCCGAGACAGCACTCCTGATCTCGATCATCGTGACCGTCCTCATCACGAAGCCGAAGGAGGCCATCCAGGTCCTCTCGAGCTCTGTCGTCGAGGGCATCAAGGATGTTGCCGGCGTCATCGGCCTCATGATGGGCATCGGCATCCTTCTGAACGGCGTCTCTGCCACCCAGACCTCGTCGCTCATGCAGCCGATCATCTCTGCCATCGTCCCGTCGAACCCGATTGTCTACGTGATCCTCTTCACGATCCTCTCGCCGCTTGCGCTCTACCGTGGCCCGCTCAACATGTATGGCCTCGGCTCCGGCCTTGCAAAGATCATGGTCGCCGCAGGCACGCTTTCTGCTTCGGCTGTGGGCATGGCACTGCGTTCGACCTCTGTCGTCCAGTGCGTGTCTGACCCGACCAACACCCAGAACGTTATCGTTGCGGATTACGCGAACGTCGACGTCAACGATATCCTGAAGTCCACGCTTCCGTACACGATGGTCATGGCATTCTTCATCCTGCTCTATACGGCAATCGCACTGTTCTAGAGTGGCCGCTTTCCCGGGCGCAACAGCGCCCGGGAGGCTCTGATTATGCGCGTTCGATTTACCTCGAAGCAGAAATATCCCAGTCCTCGCTTAGAGGGGCTGCTGCCCAGAGGCCCCCTTCCAGTCGAACGCGCATAATCAGGACCAGAAACGAGGGAGGATACACGCTATGGGACACAGACAGGTCCGCATTGGCATCGATGTCGGCGGAACATTCACGGACGCCGTCGTCGTCGACAACGAGACCTATGAGATCGTCGCGAAGGTGAAGGTTCCTACGACCCACCATGCAAAGCAGGGTGTGGCACAGGGCATCGTCGATGCCATCCGCAAGGTGCTCGACGAGGGTGCCATCGCACCGGAAGATGTCGTCTTCATCGCACACGGCACGACCCAGGCGACCAATGCCCTCCTCGAAGGAGATGTCGCACGTGTCGGCATTGTCGGTATGGGCAAGGGAGCCGGCGCGGGCCGTGCCGGTACCGAGACGACAGTCGGCAATATCGAGCTGGCACCGGGAAAGTATCTCGAGACCGAGCACGAGCTCATAGATTCCGCGAAGCTTACCGATGGGGCGATGGAGGCTGCCATCTCGGCGTTGCGCGAACGTGGCTGCGAGGTCATCGTCGCTTCCGAGTCCTATTCGGTCGACGACCCTACCGACGAGCAGGCAGTGGTCCAGAAGGCTGAGGACATGGGCATGGTCGCGACGGGCGGCTATGAGATCTCCCAGCTCTATGGCCTGGCGGCACGTACCCGCACGGCTGCTGTCAATGCCGCCCTCATCCCGAAGATGATGGAGACGGCAAACATGACCGAGGACGCCGTGAAGGGCTCCGGCATCGAGAAGCCGCTCATGATCATGCGCTGTGACGGCGGCGTCATGTCGATCGACGAGGTCAGGAAGCGGCCGATTTTGACGATGCTCTCCGGCCTTGCGGCAGGGGTGGCAGGCGCACTCATGTACGAGAAGATCACTGACGGCATCTTCCTCGAGGCAGGTGGCACGTCGACCGATATCTCTGCCATCAAGGATGGCAAGGTCATGATCAAGAACGCGACAGTCGGCGGCCACAAGCTGTATCTGACCTCGCTCGATGTCCGCACGCTCGGTATCGCCGGCGGCTCCATGATCAGGGTTGAGAACGGAAAGCTCCTCGATGTCGGTCCCCGCTCTGCGCATATCGCTGACCTTGCCTATGAGGTGTTCACGGATGCAGACAAGATCGTCTCGCCCGAGCTCGAGCTCATTGCGCCGCGCGAGGACGACCAGGCTGACTATGTGGCCGTGAAGTGTGCTGATGGCAGCAAGGTCGCGCTTACGCTCTGCGGCGCGGCAAACATCCTGGGCTATGTGCCAGAAGGCGACTATGCACACGGAGACGTAGAAGCTGCACGCAAGGCCTGGCAGCCTCTTGCGGATGTCTGTGCAACGACGGTGGACGATATCTGCCGACAGGTCATGGATTGTGCCATGAAGAAGGTCCAGGCAATCGTCCAGGGCCTCATCGATGACTACGGTCTGAACCCGAACCTGATCTATCTCGTCGGAGGCGGCGGCTCCGCATCTGTCGTGGCACCTGCCCTGGGCGAGCGCATGGGCATCCGTCACCGCATTGCAAAGAACGCCCCTTACATCTCGACCATCGGTGTTGCGCTGGCGCTTGTGCGCGAGCAGATCGAGCGCAACGTGCCGAATCCTTCTGAAGAGGATATCCGCCGCATCAGGCATGATGTGCTTGAGGTCATCACCCGAGCTGGTGCCAATCCGGAGACCGTGGATATTACGGTGGAGATCGACTCGCAGAAGAACATCCTGCGTGCCACGGCGACCGGAGCAACCGAGCTTCGCACGAAGGACCGGGGCTCTGCTGCCAAGACGGAAGACGAGCTCAGGAAGATCGTCGCCGAGTCCTCAAGCGTCGATGCTTCAGCCGTGGAAGAAGTGGCAGCGACGGGCCGCTGGCATGTGTTCTGCGCCACGACCGTGAAGAAGGCGTTCTTCGGTCTCGTGAAGTCAAAGAAGCAGGAGATCCGTGTCGTGGACGAGGAAGGCGTCATCCGCCTCCAGAAGAACGATGCGAAGGTGCTCACGTTCACGAAAGACGAGCTCGGCGGTTCCTTCAGCGAGTTCGTGGACAGCATGACGCTCTATACGGATGCAGGAGCCACGCTGCCGAAGACCTATCTCTTCTTCGGCCAGAAGATGAGCGACCTCTCGGGTGTCCTCAACAAGGAACAGCTCATGGGTCTGGCTGAGATGGAGCTCGAGTTTGCGGGCGACGATCAGGAGATCGTCGCTGTCGCAGCCAAGGACTAGCAGTGGCTGCCGCTTCGTCAGAAGGCGCCTTCGCCAGGCTTCTCCAGGAAGCCTCTGTCCCAGAGCTTGCGTTTCTGCAGCTTGAACAGGATCCCCGTGTGCAGAGGCTCCTTCCTGGCGAAGCCAGCCGCATCGTTTCTCAGGCGCTTAGCGCAGGCGAGGAGGCAGCGCGAGCTGCGAATGCGGACGGAAGCGCCACCTCTGCCTCAGACTTCATTGCTAGTCACGGCGGAAAGCTTGTCCGGGTACAGGGGCAGAAGGTGTCGGCTCCTGGCATCCATCTTGCGGCGCTCACGCAGGAGGCTCGAGATGGCAGCATCGAGGTCACGCTCTTTGAAGATGCGCTCGAAGAGAAGACGGGAGTCCTCGCCTTCTTCGACATGCGGGGCCTTGCGGTGCCAGATCTTGCTGCGCTCGAAGAACTGACGCTCTGGCATGAAGCCTTCCATGTCATCGACTTCAGGCAGGATGGAAAGCTTTCTGCAAAGGCGAGCACGGGGAAGACAAAGGTGCTCTTCGGCACAAAGGAGTGCAGGATAGGCTCAGCTGCTGAAATCTCAGCCCACAGCTTTGCCTGTACGGCTCTGGGAGGAAAGATGATGCTCGACCCCTGGAGGTGCGACGCTCTGTACCTTGCAGTGGTGGGAGAGATCACGGAAGAGGAGCTGGCACTTGAGCTTCAAGATGCCAGAATGCTCATGGAAGAAGGGAGACGGGATGGAGACCTATAGGTTCGGCGCAGAGGATATCGAAGTCCTTGGAACCTGGGATACGGTCGTTGTCGGTGGCGGCACGGCAGGGGCTTCCTGCGCAATTTCGGCAGCCAATGGCGGCAACCGCACACTCGTCGTGGAAGCAGCGTCATCTCTCGGCGGTTCTCCCTCCCAGGCGCTTGTGACGCCGATGATGCCGTCATATGCGCCTCACGGAAAGAACCTTCATGAGATCGAGCGGCGCCTGAACGAGGCTGGCATCGTGACCCGCGAGGACGGGGATCGGATGGGCTACATCTGGACCACGGCTGAGAGCTTTGCCTGCGTGCTCGAGGATATGCTCCAGGATGCTGGCGGAGAGGTGCTCTACGATGCGCCGCTTGTCCGCGCGGATGTGAAGGACGGGAAGATCTCTGCCATCGAGGCAATGACAGTAGAAGGACCCAAGGCAATATGTGCTGCTCAGTTCGTGGATGCTACAGGCGATGCGGTGCTCTCGCGCCTTGCGGGCGTTCCCTGCCTTGCAGGAGACGATGACGGGAACAACCAGATGAGCTCGCTTCGCTTCGAGATGGGCGGCATTGATGTCGACTGCTACCGCAGGTATTGCCTGTCTCTTGGCGATGAGTTCAGCCCTCTTGTGGATGGCTATTTCTGGGAATCTGCCATGGTTGCAGGACGCGGCTTCAAGCTCGAGCCGCTCTTCCAGAAAGGCGTTGAAGCAGGCATCCTGGAGCCGTCAGATCTGGTCTACTATCAGTGCTTTTCGCTTCCGGGGGAGCCGGGATGCATGGCATTCAACTGCCCGCATCTGCCCGATCTCAAGAAGAACAGCTCCGCGCTTGCCAGGAGCCAGGCTCTGCGTGAAGGAAGGCAGCGGATTCGCCGTCTCGTGAAGTTCCTGACGGCCTATATGCCAGGCTTCGAAGATGCCTATCTCATACGCATCGCTCCCATGCTCGGCGTGCGCGAGAGCTGGCGCATCCAGGGAAGCTACGTGCTCGATGTGGACGATTACGTGAAGCGTGCGAAGTTCGATGACGCAGTTGCCAATGGCACCTGGTATATCGATGTGCACTCCGCTACCAAGGGGCTCGTGCATATGGAGAAGTACCAGAAGGGGGAGTACTATCAGATTCCCTATCGCTGCCTTACGAACAAGACGATAAGCAACATGCTGACAGTGGGCCGCTGCATCTCTACGAGCTTCCTCGTGCAGGCATCTGTCAGGATTCAGCAGACCGTCATCGATATGGGAGACTCTGCCGGACGTGCCTGCGCGAGAGCCAAGAAGCAGCAGATGCCGCTTTCCGAGCTTGATGGCACGGGATTGCTGGTGGCTGAGTAGCCCGAATTCCCGATCTATAGTGCCGCCTGTTCTTCTTGTCGGAGAACGGGCGGCATATCATTTTATTGACTGCCATGAGGGGCAATGCGTGCTGCATAGCGGTAGCTGGATATCGGTGCTTCCGCCGTCATTCCATGCTTCTGCAGCTCTTCTGAGGAGATATCCTTCTCATCATCCCAGACGGCTTTCCATTCTCTCTCGCTGACCCCAACTCGTCGAAGAGATTCATCTGCGGATGCTCTGAAGGCTGGAAGGTTCGATTTCGGCGGATGGGCTTGACGGAGCTCTGCCGTGTCGTCCTGGAATCCGACAACGAGCTGCATGTCTGACGGGGGCTCTGGATTTGCGGTGCGGCGAAAGCTTGCCTTCGTGCAAGCCTCTGCAACGTAGGGTTGCAGCTACTGCGGGAAACATCTATGAGTGTAATAGAACAATTGTACTATACAGCAGGTGCATGAGCCGTTAGAATGGAGGTACGAGAGTATAGGGGTGCGACATGGTGCCGGCAATCAGCGAAGAAGGAGTCATTTCGCCCTATAAGGAGCTCATGGCATACGAGTATCTGTATGCTGTCGAAGGAACTTCCCGAAGCAAGGTATCGAACCTCATTCAGCGAAATGGTGGGTTTCCGAGCACGGCTGCTGATGCAATCGACGGTATCGTTCCCGACGAAGAAAAGCGTTCCGAAGTAATTCGGTATGTAAAGGGAAGGCTTGGAACATTTTCTGTCCTGGTGGATGGAACACCGCAGTTTCCGCATGGCCTGAGGGCACAGAAGAATCCGCTCCCGGTCTTCTACTATCGCGGCGATATCAACCTGACGCAGTCAAGATGCATTTCTGTCGTTGGCACTCGCCATCCTAGCGAGCGTGGCGAGCATGCGGCGCATCGCATTGCTGCTGCACTCGTCCGGCATGACTTCACCATCGTCGATGGACTTGCGACTGGCATAGATACGGTAGTAGCCAAGACAGCTCTGGAAGCAGAAGGCAGAATCATCGGTGTCATCGGTACGCCGATAGATAGATATTATCCTAAGGAGAATGAGGACCTGCAGGAACTGGTGGCTACGGAGCATCTCCTAATTAGCCAGGTGCCCATCTATCGCTATGATCATCAGTCAATCAAGACACAGCGCTTCTACTTTCCGGAGCGCAATATAACCATGGCTGCCTTGTCCGAAGCTACTGTCATCGTGGAGGCAGGCGAAACCAGCGGAACAAGGACGCAGGCAAGGGCGTGCATCGAACAGCACAAGAAGCTTATTTTGCTGCCCTCCGTTGTCGAGCAGACAACTTGGGCTGCGAAGATGGTTGAATACGGTGCGGTTCTGGCGAGCTCAGTTGCTGAAGTGCTCACTACGATCGGATGCAATTCAGCTGACTGAGATTGCAGAACACGGATGCTTGTATCATTGGGATGAGAGAGGCTTATTTCAGAACGGCTTGCTGCGAGGCGAGTCTTGTACCTTGTATAAGACTGTGCTACACTCTCTTGGCTGCATAGGGCAGAGATGCTGCTCTCCGAGGAAAGGAATGGAGCCTTGCGCAGGTAGACACTGCTCTTCATGAGCATACGGGAATTGTTCGCCAGGACACTCCTGTGTCCCCTGTCCTTGTGTCTGCGAGGTCCATCATGCAGCTTTCTCTTTCTCATGTGACATATTGCTATCCCGGCTCCGTCAATTCTGTCTTCTCTGACATATCCTGCACGTTTTCATCTGGCTGGCATGCCGTTATCGGTGCCAATGGCTGCGGCAAGACAACGCTTGCCCGCATCATTTCCGGCGAGCTCGAGCCTGATGAAGGAACGGTGACCAGGGGCCTTGTGACGGCCCTCTGTGCGCAGGATGCCACTGCCGAACCAGCAGATCTTGCCGACTTCGCCTGCGACTGGAGCCCTCTGGCACAGAAGGTGCGCCGCACGCTTGCGATAGAGGACGACTGGCTCTGGCGCTATGAGACGCTCTCTTCAGGCCAGCAGAAGCGCGTGCAGATTGCCTGCGCTCTTGCAGCAGAGCCCGATGTATTGATTCTGGATGAGCCGACCAACCACCTTGATGCACCGTCACGCGAGTTTCTGCTGGAGACGCTCCGTGATTTCTCCGGCATAGGCCTGCTGATCTCCCATGACAGGACGCTTCTCGACGAGCTGGCCACCTCCTGCCTCTGCTTCGAGGCAGGAGGCATCAGGATGCGGCCTGGAAACTACAGCGCTGTTCGTGAGCAGCAGATGCAGGAGCATGATGCATCGCTCCATGCAAGGGATGCAGCCAGAAGGGAATACCGCCGCCTTGCCCAGGAGCAGCAGAGGCGCCGCGAGGAGGTGGACCGTTCTGCTGCAAAGCGGAGCAGGCGCAGCCTCGATCCCCATGACCATGACAGCCGGGAGAAGATCGGCCGTGCCATCGTCTCGGGCAAGGACCGGAAAACTGCAGACAAGGTCCGCCAGCTCGACCAGCGCATGGATGGTCTCAGCAAGAAGGCAGGAGCCTCGGTTGCGCAGAGCTATGACGGGGAGCTGCCAGCCTTGGGCGTGCGCTCGAAGAGAAACACCGTGGCGCATCTGGATGCACAGACGATTCCTTTCGGCGATGCAGGATATGGACTGGAGATTCCGGAGCTCTTCGTGGGACCGGACGAGCATATAGCTGTCGTCGGACCCAATGGCGCCGGCAAGTCGACGCTCATCAAGGCGCTCGTGGCAGAAGGCATCCCTGACGGCGTGAAGGCAGTCTATCTGCCGCAGGAGCTGAAGGCAGAGGAGACAGAAGAGCTGCTTGGCCGCCTGCGCGGGCTTGACCGCGCAGAACAGGGTGCGGTGCTCTCCTTGGCAGCACAGCTCAATGCAGAGCCTGAGAGCTACCGTACAGGCAGCTCGGTCAGCCCAGGCGAGCTCAGAAAGCTTGCCCTCGCCTTTGCGGCGCTCGACGGGGCAGAGCTCCTTGTGCTCGATGAGCCGGCAAACCACCTCGATGTGCATGCCGTGGAAGCGCTCGAGCGCTTCCTTGCGGGCTTTGCAGGGGCGCTTGTCCTCGTCTCCCATGACCGGCATCTTGTCGAGGCAGTCTCTTCTGCCGTCTGGCGCACGGAATCTCTGCCCCCTGGGGGAGCGAAGCTCCTTCTTTCATAGATATGCATACAGCTCTTTGGCTCATACAGGCATCCATTTGGCTGCGAGGCGTTTCTGTGCAGGATGGATGGGTACAGTGGAGACTAAAGCAAACGGCAGAACCATGCCGGCTAAGGAGTAGCTATGTATAATTTCACGTTCCATGTACCCACGACCATCCACTTCGGCAAGGGCCAGATCTCGCACCTCGCAGATCTTGCGGGATACGGCAAGAAGGTCCTTCTGTGCTACGGCGGCGGCTCCATCAAGCGCAATGGCATCTATGACCAGGCGACAAAGATCCTCTCCGATGCGGGACTTCAGATCTTCGAGCTCTCCGGCGTCGAGCCGAATCCGCGCATCCAGACCGTGCGCGCAGGCGTCGAGCTCTGCCGCAAGGAGTCCATCGATATGGTCCTCGCAATCGGCGGCGGCTCCACGATTGACTGCGCAAAGGTCGTCGCAGCCGGTGCCAAGTACGAAGGCGATGCCTGGGATCTCGTGATTCATCCTGAGCTCATCAAGGCAGCGCTTCCGATCTTCTCGGTGCTCACGCTTGCTGCTACAGGCTCTGAGATGGATGCCTTTGCCGTCATCTCGGATATGACAAAGAACGAGAAGTGGGGAACGGCTGCTGAGTGCCTGAAGCCGACCGTGTCCGTGCTCGATCCGACCTACACGTTCTCGGTCCCGGCACGCCAGACCGCAGCTGGCACGGCGGACATGATGAGCCACACATTCGAGAACTATTTCTCGATGGATGATGGCGCATACGTGCAGAAGCGCATGGCAGAGGCCCTGCTCAAGACCATGATCCACTATGGCCCGATTGCCCTTGAGAAGCCGGATGACTATGATGCCCGTGCAAACCTCATGTGGGCTGCAAGCCATGCAATCAATGGCCTTGTCGGCGAGGGCTGCGCTCCTGCCTGGTGCGTGCACCCGATGGAGCATGAGCTTTCTGCCTTCTACGATATCACCCACGGTGAGGGCCTTGCTATTCTTACGCCTGCCTGGATGGAGCATGTCCTCTCCGAGAAGACGGAGAAGCAGTTCGCGACCTATGGCCGCAATGTCTGGGGCCTTACCGGCACCGACGATGCACCGGTTGCCCGCGAGGCCATCGCTCGCACCCGCCAGTTCTTCACGGAGACCATGCACATGCCGGCAACACTCCATGAGGTGGGAATCACCGATGAAGAGCACTTCGATGTGATGGCCCAGAAGGCAGCAGATGGCTCGAAGGGCTCGTTCGTGCCGCTCACGAAGGAAGACATCGTCGAGATCTATCGCGCTGCGAAGTAATGAGAATCATCTGATATGCAGGAAGGGAGCTTGCTTTCGGGCAGGCTCCCTTCTTGTGAACACCTCTCTAGGCAAGATTTGATGAAGACCCATTAGCATGGGAGCAATCCGAGATAGCCAAGACCTCTTGCATCTGCATCTGGCCTGCGTGCCAGTGATGCGGCGTTGAGCAAGCTGGCTCGGGTCTGTTCGCTGGCATGCGCCTGAATGTCTGGCATCGGAATATCCGATAATGGCTGAGTACCTCCGGCATAGTTAGGCTCCCTGAACTGCAAACGGCTTAGGCAAGCTCGCAGGAAGCTTCGGCTGGACCGTGGCCGTGGCTGCGATGCCGGAGAGCGGGACATGCA
>NZ_JAZGJP010000029.1:0-15186 GCF_036408795.1 Olsenella kribbiana | reverse complement strand
TGCATGTCCCGCTCTCCGGCATCGCAGCCACGGCCACGGTCCAGCCGAAGCTTCCTGCGAGCTTGCCTAAGCCGTTTGCAGTTCAGGGAGCCTAACTATGCCGGAGGTACTCAGCCATTAAGCCGAATATGCAGCTGTCCATAAGAAAGGGGATGCAGGACACGCAGCCTGCATCCCCCATCAGATTAGACTTCCTTTGTGCCAAGCTTTCCGGAGTACCCTAGAGCTTTCCGCCATACACCGGGAATATGCCCGCATCGCCGTAGTCATGGATCCTCTCGGCGTGCTTCAAGGCCTCCATGTCCTCAGAAGAGATCTCGAAGTCGACATCGGCGTTCGACTTCATGTGCTCGGGATTGGCAGTCTTCGGAAGCGTGATCGTGCCGAGCTGCAGGTCGTAGCGGATGCAGAGCTGCGGGATGGTGACGCCGTACTTTGCTGCCATCTCTGCAATCTTCGGATTCTTGAGGGCCTCGCCGTGGGCGACCGGGCTGTAGGCCTCCATGACTATGCCCTTTGATTGGCAGTAGTCGATGAGGCCGAGCGGCGTATTGGAGATATGGCAGAGCACCTGGTTCACCATCGGCTTCACCTCGGCGTTGTCCCAGATGTTGTCGATATCCTCCTTCTGGAAGTTCGAGACGCCGATGGCGCGAATCTTGCCTGCCTTGTAGGCATCCGTGAGCGCACGCCACACCTCGAGGTTGCCCTCGAAATAGCGGTCATCGGACTGGTTGACCTCTACCCACGGCTGCGGCGAGTGGATGATCATCATGTCGAGGTAGTCAAGGCCCATGGCTGCGAGCGACTCGTCGATGCTTCTTGCAGCGGACTCGTAGTCCTTGTGCTCAGCTGCGACCTTCGTCGTCACGAAGAGCTCCTCGCGCGGAATGCCTGCCGTGCGGACGCCCTCTCCGACGCCGCGCTCGTTTGCATAGGCCTGGGCGGTATCGATGTGACGGTAGCCGATCTTCACCGCCTCGCGCACTGCCTCTGCCGCTTTGTCGTCGTCGATGAACCAGGTGCCCAAAGCGAGCTGGGGCACGACGATACCGTTCGAAAGGGCAAGGGTCTTGCTGTACATGAATCCTTCTTTCTGTCAGATGTTTCTGATTGTTGATCTGCTAGGATTGTCCGCCCCGAGCGCGCTGCCTTGTTCCGTGTGCACGGAGTGCCTCCATCACGCCGTATGAACAGTGTGGGGCTGCTTCGCTGCAATTGCTATTGCCTATTGCACATATCGTGCTATGCATCTCTTCTATTGCAAACGGTACAGAAAAGTCCGGAAGGTACCGCCGCATCGAGCAGGCAGGCCTGCCACCCAGCTTTCGTAAAGCTGCCGTAAACCATCGGCACGGAATCGTAATGACTCGCCTCGGAGCCGATGAGGGGATATCGGCCGGGAAATGATGTAGGTGAAGAGATGGATCTGGACCATCTCCTTCCCCTCGAAGAGGAGGCTGCCATGAGCGAAGAAATGAAATCGAGCCTTGAAGGCTTGGGCTATGGCATGCGCCTGATCCTGGAAGCCGACTGCGCGACCGTGCTTGGCTGCCTCGCATCGATTGCTATCCTCTGTGCGCTCTGCCTCGTCTTCGGCTGATTTCACCCATCCCCTTTTTCTCCCCCCTGTCAAGGAAAGCGCCCTTTTCGGGGCGTTTTCCGTCTTTCTATGAGGTTGTGCTCGTGCCGTCTTCGATGACCATATTCTCGAATCTGTTCGACATGAACTCGTTCGAGTAGTGTTCGTCGACCCATTCCTGGAAGGCGTTCTGGGGAGGTATCCCTGCGTCGCGTGCCGCTCTCCTGTTGAAGCACGCAAGCGTCATCCCGATATCGGCCACGAGATAGACCGCCAGAAGCGCTACGAACGTGACCTGGCGCTGCGTCGTCGGCTCGCCAATCGTGTAGAGGAGCCAGGGCATAACAATCTCGGTCCAGGCAAGGCCCAGGAATCCCCAGAAGAAGAGGAAGGGCACCGCCACCCATTTCGTAATGGCTCCCGGCACCCCGCCTGCAATGTAGTCCCAAGAAACGGCGCCCATGAAGGTCTCCATGCTCCAGCCGGTTATCTGCTCCAAGAGGCCTCCTACGATCATCGACGCCAGGAAGATCTGCCACCACTTGGCGTGCTTCCTGCGCATGAACATGCCGGCAGCCGTGAGGAACAGAGCCCCGAACCCATAGAGCGGCGAGAACGGACCCCAGACAAGGCCGTAGCGACCCTGCGTAAGGCCGACAGAGACGAACATCCAGAACTCTTCGAGGGCAAGGCCCAGAAACGAGCAGAGCAGGAAGATGATCACGACGTGGTACCAGGTGATGCGCATATGGTCCACGTAGTCGCTTCTCACGACTGCCTCGGCACGCTGAATCTGGCGCACCTGGTCGCGCGATAGCTTGAGCGGCTTTTTCATCTCCTTGCCGATATGGCGGGCGGCACGGTAGAGGATGAGCTGGTCGACCGCATCTGCTACCTCAGGCGAGACAGCGCGGTTGTCGATAGCGCGCTGGACCGGCTTGCCACGGCCAAGCCAGGCGAAGAACGACTTCACAAGCCAGAAGATGAAGCGTATGAGGAGCCCCAGAAGGACCAGGGAGACAACTGACCAGAACACAGGCTATCCAATCGACAGGTTCGCGCGGAACAGCTGGACAGAGACATTGGCAGACGCTGCTTCCCTATTCTGGCAGATACGCAGGGCGCCTGCAGGGCAGAACATGCCTTAGGCCGCCTGAAGCAGTGTGCGTCCATTCCCCTCCCCGAGGTGCCTGGCGACAGCAGCCATCCCAGGAAGCATTCGGCAATGCACTGCGCTGCATCTCGAACAGTTGCTCGAACCCTGCAAGAGATTGCTCGCCCGCCGCTTTCGCAAGAAAGTCCGGAGAAGCGCTTGACTCAATACTATGTAACGCATAGTATTCTTCTTGCCATGATACTATGTGTTGCATAGTATTCGAGACGAGAGGAGGAGAGCCATGGAAGCGCAGCTGAAGCGTGGCTTTCTCGATATCTGCGTCCTTGCCGCACTTGCCCGGGAGGACTCCTACGGCTACCAGATCATCAAGGATGTACCGGCATCGCTCGGGCTGTCCGAGTCGACGCTCTACCCGATCCTGAAGCGTCTGAGAACGCAGGGGCAGCTCGAGGAATACAGCCGCGAGCATGCCGGCAGGCTCAGGAAATACTACACGATCACCGACAAGGGCAGAGCGACGCTCGACGCCTTTGTCGAAGACGAGGGAAGCATCGAAGAGATCCTGTCCTACGTGAGAGAGGGAGCGGGAAAATGACCTACGAAGAATGGAGCGAAGAGCTGAGGCACGCGCTCGAGAAGAGAGGCGTCAGCAAGGCCGAGACAGAGCGGGCCTGCGCCTTCTGGCAGGAAGCGTTCGAAGACCGCACCGAAGCCGGCATGGATGAGGAAGAAGCAGTTGCAGACCTCGGCACCGCCAAGGAGGCAGCAGATGCTGTGGTCGAGAGCCTGCCACCCTTCCAGAAGAGCCTGCTCGGCCTCCGCCAGAACAAGGAGCGCACGATACTCGTGATTGTCCTTCTGGTCGTCGGTGCAATCGTCTGGGTGCCGCTCGTATTTGCGGCAGCGCTTGTCGCCGTGAGCATCTTTCTTGCTCTCTGGTCTGCCATCGGCTGCGTCTGGCTTGCTGACGGAGCTGCCATGCTCTCCGGCATTGCCGGCATCATTGCCCTCATCTGGGGCTGCACGCAGGGGTATCTTGCGGCAGGCCTTGCCGAGGGTGGCGTCATGATCGCTGTCGGCGGCGCTTCCGTCATGCTCATCCCTCTTGCCATCCAGCTCACGAGCATCCTCTACCATCTGCAGGCACGCTTTGTCCGCTGGATCGCCCATTTCTTCATGCGTGTCGTGAATCCTGAAGCTGCAATCGAAGAGAAGGCATCCACACTCTGGTGGCGTCGCCATCCCGATACCTTCCGCCTGCTCCTCACGATCGGTGGCATCATCTGCGCTGCTGGCGCCCTCCTTGCCCTCATCGGCTTTGCCGTCTCCGGCGCAGACACAGCCGTCTTCTCCGCGCTGCCGGCAATCGGCCCCAGCACCTTTGGCACGTTCTCGCTTCGCTTCTAGGAACCAAGGGGAGCAGCCTTCCATGGACAGGAACATCTCCGCCCGGGACATCCTCGGCCTTGCCGGCAGCTATCTCTGGGCCCTTGCACTCATCCTCGCAGGAAGCCTCATCGGCTCAATACTTGTCTCTGCCATCGCAGGCGCCCTCTATGGGCTCGTATCAGGCGACAGCATGAGCCTCATGTGGGATGCCCTCAAGGCAGGAGATCCCACCGTGCTCGGCCTTCCGGCGCCAGGAGCAGGCTACAGCATCTCCTGGGCAAGCATCATCTATACCGCAGGCCGCTACCTTCCCCATCTGGGTATCTGGGGGGCCTTCCTCCTCTATCTGGCAGTCTCGAAGACCTCGCACCCGATTCTCAAGGTTCTGAGGCCAGGCTATGGCGGAAACACCCTGAGAGGCCTTGCCTTGGGTCTCGGCCTTGGCTTCGCGCTCAATGGCATCTGCATCCTTGCTGCGGCCCTTTCGGAATCGATCCAGCTCTCCTTCATCGGCGTGAATGTCCTGGGCCTCGTCCTTGTTTTTGCCTGCGTCTTCATACAGTCATCGGCAGAAGAGTTTGCCATCCGCTGCTACCTCTTCGAACGGACACTCAGGACCTGCGGGAGCACCACCTTTTCCATCGTCTCGAGCTCTGCCCTCTTCGCCCTTCTCCACCTCACGAACCGAGGCGCAAGCTTCGTGTCCTGCCTCAACATCTTCCTCGTCGGCGCCTTCTTCTGCCTGCTTGTCGCGAAGCTCAGAAGCCCTTGGACAGCATTCGGCTGCCATACGGCCTGGAACTTCACGCAGGCCGTGCTCTTCGGCCTTCCGAACTCGGGCTACACGTCCCCGTTCGCGCTCTTCGGCCTTGCCTCCGGAACGACGCCTCAGGCCGGCTTTGCCTATGATCCCATCTTCGGTATCGAGGCCTCGCCCCTCTGCGGCATCATATTCGCCGTTGCCTGCCTGGCACTCATCCTCTATGCCAGAAGGCGCAATCTCGAGCCGGACAATATCTGGACTGAAGGGGCACTTCCCTCTGTTTCGTGACAGAACCATCTGTATGCATAAGGAAGCGGCACAGGGAGCCATTCCCTGTGCCGCTTCTGCCATCTCTTGCATGTTCCGGATCTGGCTACTCAAGAATCGCATCGATCGAGTGGATGCAGGCAGCACGGAAGCCGTCCTCCTCAAGCGAGCAGACGCCTCTGATCGTGGTGCCGCCCGGCGAGCAGACCGCATCCTTGAGCACGCCCGGCTGCTCCTTCGTCTCGAGGGCAAGAGCAGCGGAGCCTTTCACCATCTGCGCGACAAGCGCATAGGCCTGCTCACGCGGCACGCCGTACTTCACGGCCGCATCGGCATAGGCCTCGATCATGAGGTCGACGAATGCCGGTCCGCAGCCTGTGACCGTGCCCGCTGCCGCCATGAGCGCGCTCGGCACCTCCTCTACGACGCCGACCGTCGCGAAGAGGTCCATAAGGGCCTTGCGCTCGGCAGGCTCGAGGCTCGTCTTCTCCTCGAAGAGGAGCACCCCTTCCCTCACCATGGCAGGGGTGTTGGGCATCACGAACTGGAAGCGGACGTCAGGAGGAAGCACCTTCTCGTAGTGTGCGAAATCCCAGCCCGCAGCGATCGAGACGAGCGCCTTGCCCGAAAGTGCATCGCCGAGCTCTGCCACGACACCCTCGATTTGGTACGGCTTGCATGCCATCACCAGCGTATCAGCTGCAGCTGCAAGCTCGGTCAGAGACGCGACCGCCTGGAATCCGATGCGCTCTGCATTCGCACGGAGCTTCTCCTGGTGAGGAGCATAGGCAAAGACATGCTCGCCTGCCAGAGCGCCTGACGAGATGAAGCCCTGGGCTAGCGCCTGCGCCATGTTGCCCATGCCGATGAAGCCGAGGCTTTCCATAAGGTCCCCTTTCGTGTGCTTCCTAGTCTGTGAAGACGTAGCGGTCGAGGCGTGAGAACGCTTCCTCGACACGTGCCGTTGGCAGTGCCAGGTTCATGCGAATCGTATCTCCTGCCTGGAAGGGACGCCCATCCTGCCAGGCGACGCCCACATCCCAGCCGGCACGCTGGAGCTCGTCGATCGAAACGTTGTGCTCCTGGCACCAGCCAGCGCAGTCGAGGAAGAGCATGTAGGTGCCCTCGGGGCGGAAGAAGTCCACACCCTTGTGGGCCGAGAGATGCTTCACGGCGACATCGACGTTCGCATCGAGGACTGGCAGGAGCCCGTCGAGCCAGGCCTCGCCTTCTTTCGAGAAGGCGCCGATGGCGGCATACATCGAGAGCACGTTCATTGCGTTGTAGTGTGTACGCGTGCTTGCGGCAACGAGACGGTCCCTGAGATAGCGGCTATAGACGATGTGGTAGGAGCCCACAAGGCCAGCGAGGCTGAACGTCTTGCTCGGCGCATAGAAGGCGATCGTGCGCATCTTTGCATCGTCGTTTATGGACTGGTACGGGATATGCTTATGTCCGGGAAGGATGAGGTCGCTCCAGATCTCATCCGAGATCACGACGCAGTCATGTGCCGCATAGACCGCATTTGCCGCCTCGAGCTCCTCGCGGGTCCAGACACGGCCGCAGGGGTTGTGCGGGTTGCAGAAGACGACGAGGTGGATCTTGTTCTCCTCGATCTTCTGTGCCATGTCCTCGAGATCCATGCGCCAGACGCCGTCAGCGTCGCGCTTAAGCGCAGAATGGACAATCCTCCTGCCTGCATGCTCGATCGAGCCCGTGAAGCCGATATAGGTCGGGTTGTGGACGAGGATGGCATCGCCCGGCGAGCTGAAGGCTTCGAGCGCAGAGACCACGCCGCCGAGGACGCCGTTCTCGTAGCCGATATCCTCCTTCGTGAGGCCCTGGACGCCGTTTCTGTCCTTCTGCCAGCGGATGATTGCATCGAAGTACTCATCCCTCGGCTCGAAGTAGCCGAAGGTCGGATGCTTCAGGCGCTCAGCCATAGCATCGGTGATGCAGGAGGGAGCAAGGAAATTCATGTCTGCCACCCACATCGGGATAGCATCGAAGCCCTCCTTCGGAGCGCCCGGTGCTCCCGGCTTGCCGAGCGCATCGACCGCTATCGCATCATATCCGGCACGCTCGGGGAGCGTGGTGTAATCGAACTCCATGGATCTTCCTTTCTGCGTGCAGGCAAGAGCCTGCCTCTCATATGCACCTAACTGTAGCCCATATGGCCAGATGTCCTTTCCACAAACATGGCTTCCAAGACGCACCACAGCAGAACCGTTACCATGCCCCGCCTGCGGCATAGGCACACCGGAAGCCGAGGAGGCTTCGCACTTTCCCGACAGATGTCCTATTCTTTACCTGTACAGAACATTTCCCGATACAGATGTATCGGCCCTATAGGCGGTGCCCGAAGGAGCTGGCAGATGAAGACCTATGACTTCTATGTAGGCAACGAGTACTTCGCACATGAATATCTGGGTGCACATCTCGTCCTGGGAGGCGTGACGTTCCGCACGTTTGCGCCTGCCGCAGAGTCGATAGACCTCGTGCTCGACGGCAAGCGCTTCCCGATGAACAAGATCGAGGACGGCAACTTCTGGGAGGTCTTCGTGAAAGGTGCCAAGGCAGGCACCCCCTACGAGTACGCAATCACGCACGGCGGCAGGACCGTGAACCATGCCGACCCGTATGGCTACGAGATGGAGCTGAGACCTGCCCACCGCTCCATCGTCTGGGACCTCTCCTATACCTGGCATGACCAGGACTGGATGCAGAAGCGCACAAACCGCGTGGACGGCCCCATGAACATCTACGAGATGCACATGGGCTCCTGGAGGAAGAAGTCGGGAGACGAGCCGACAGACGATCCGAAGGACTGGTACCGCTACGACGAGATCGCAGAGCCCCTCGTGAAGTACCTCACGGAGTCCGGCTTCAACTACGTCGAGTTCATGCCCCTGAACGAGTATCCCTTCGACGGCTCCTGGGGCTACCAGCCGACCGGCTTCTTCAGCCCGACTTCCCGTTACGGCACGCCGCAGCAGCTCATGGAGCTCGTCGATGCCCTGCACCAGGCAGGCATCGGCTGCATCCTCGATATCGTGCCTGTGCACTTCGCAACGGACCCGTATGGCCTAGCCGATTACGACGGCACGCCGCTCTTCGAGTATCCGAATGACGCGGTCGGCGTCTCCGAGTGGGGATCGCACAACTTCATGTATTCCCGCGGCGAGTCGAGGAGCTTCATGCAGTCCTCTGCGAACTTCTGGCTTGGCTGCTACCACTTCGATGGCCTGCGCATGGATGCCATCTCCCGCATCATCTACTGGCAGGGAGACGAGGCAAGAGGCGTCAACAACGACGCTGTCGCCTTCGTCCGCAAGATGAATGTCGGCGTCAAGAACCTCAACAAGGGCAGCTTCCTTGTGGCTGAGGACTCGACGAACTTTACCGGCACGACAAAGCCCGCATCCGAGGGCGGCCTCGACTTCGACTACAAGTGGGACATGGGCTGGATGCATGACACGCTGAGCTTCTTCCAGACCGACCCCTACTTCCGCGCCGGCAACTACCACAAGCTGAGCTTCTCGATGATGTACTACTACAACGAGAGATATCTGCTGCCGCTCTCCCACGACGAGAATGTCCATGGCAAGGCGACGGTTGCCCAGAAGATGTGGGGCGACTACGACAAGAAGTTCCCGCAGGCCCGCTCGCTCTACCTCTACATGATGATCCACCCTGGCAAGAAGCTGAACTTCATGGGATCCGAGATTGCCCAGCTGCGCGAATGGGACGAGAAGCGCGAGCAGGACTGGTTCCTGCGCTCCTACCCCATCCACGACGGGTTCTACCACTACTGCGCAGCCTTGAACCACCTCTATCTCGAGCACCCTGCCTTCTGGGAGGAAGACTACGAGCAGAAAGGCTTCCAGTGGCTCGACGTGGCCTCGACGACGAGGGTCTGCTATGCCATCGAGCGCAGGAGCAAGGAAGGCGAGCGCGTCTGTGCCCTCATGAACTTCAGCGGTGCCGAGCAGAAGGACTATGTCGTGCCCCTGCCTGAAGCCAAGACCGCAACGGTCATCCTCGACTCCGACTGGGAGCGCTTCGGCGGCACGACCCCAGACGATACGGCAAAGGTCGCCTTCGATCCTGAGACCGGAAAGATATGCGCAGACCTGCCGCCCTTCGCAAGCGTCCTTCTTCTTGTAGATGCACCCTCCGCTCAGAAGAAGGCTTAGACGCCCAGCCGAAAGAGCAGCATCCTCACAGCAGGCGCATATTAGACTGAATGGCAGCCGCCTCACGGGGCGGCTGCTTCGTTCCTGCCATATCCTGGGAGGTTCCCATGAGCGAGATCGGATTCAAGATCCAGATGCTGCCGCAGTCTCTGACAGAGGAAGAGACCAAAGAGCTGCGCCGCCATTACCTTGTCTATGCAAAGGCAGAGCGCGACGAGGGACGCGACCTCCATCGCGACCTTGACCGCATATATACGGAGGTAGACAGGCTTGCTGAGGAAGGCAAGCTCCTGCGCCTCGTAACCTCCCTCCATGAGTCGAAGCACACTGTCATCTTCGCGACGGACGCCTCGATGCTCTCGCTGCGCGAGTTCCAGCAGGCCATGCTTGCAGAAGGCAGGGTCGTGCGCCTCATCTCCGAGTCCTCCCCTGAAATCAACTTCGTGACCGCAATGATGCCGACAGACCTTCTGCTCGTCGTCACGACCTCGAACGGCTTTGCAAGGCGCCAGATTGCCCGCATCAAGCAGAGCCGTGCCGACAAGGCCATCATCACTGCCTCGGAAGACCCCGATCTCCACAGCGCCTTCAATGAGGTGCTGACCATCGGCCACGGTGCCGAGGAAGGTTCCGCAATGCACCGCATCTATGCAACCTTCGGCGTGACCTACTTCTTCGACCGCCTCTTCACGCAGTACGCAAGGGCATTCGACGAAGAGCTCGCCTGATTCAGAACCAAAAAAGAGACGACGACGCGGCTTCCCTTCCGGGAAGCCGCATTCTTACTGAATGGAGCCTCGTTGGAGGGAGCGCTCCATAAGGTTTCTCCTGCCGTCTGCACGAAGAGCATGCGTTTAAACATCCTCCGGGCTCCCCCTTTTCATATTGACAGTTATCTATATGGTAGTGTCGGCAATGTTGGTGTAATGGCCCTTCCTGTCTGGCACGAGGAGGCCGTCCTGGATCCGGAATTGCTGCCGCTATCCTATGCCGACTCCATCCCGTCCGCAAGCTCGAGGCTCGCCTCTATCGCCTTGCGCGCGGTCTCCCTGAGCTCTGCCAGCCTCTCCGGCGTGGGCGGGAGGGATGGCCTCCTCTCCTTCGAGAGCTCTGCCATCCTCTCCTCCGAGAAGTAGCGCCTGTCGGCCCAGATCTCGTCCTGCTCTGCAAGGACGGCGCCTGCGAGCCTCAGGAGCGACCTCTCCGAGGGGAATACCTGCACGACCTTCGTGCGGCGCTTGATCTCGCGGTTGGTGCGCTCCTGCAAATTGTTCGTGCGCAGGCGCTTCCAGTGCGATGCGGGGAAGTCCAGATAGGCTAGGGCATCGGCCTCCGCCTCCTCCCAGATCTCCGCCGCCTTCGGGCAGCATTCCTCGAGCATCTCCGCTGCGAGGTGGTAGAGGGCGCGCACCTGGTCTGCCTCCTTCGCCCTGAAGACGGGCTTCATGATCCTGGCGACGCGCCTCCTGAGGGCCCTCGATCCTGCAGCCCCTATGCAGTCCCTCATGAGGTGGACGGCGCACCTCTGCCATGCAGCGCCGAGGAACACCTCCGATATGGCGCGCTTCAGGCCTTCATGGGCATCGCTCGTGACCAGCTGGACGCCTTCCACGCCCCTCTCGCGTATCCTCTCCAGGAACTCCTTCCAGGATGCGTGCGATTCGGTGTCGACGACCGCAAGCCCCAGGATGTGCCTCCAGCCGTCCGCATCGCAGCCTATGGCCGTGACGATGGCCGTGGAGGAGACGTGCCCCTCCCTCCTGCACTTCACGTAGGTGGCATCGAGCCAGATGTAGGGCATGTCCAGCCCTCCCAGGGGACGTGCCAGCAGCTCCTCGACATCCGCATCGAGGCTCCTGGCAATCGAGCTCACCTGGTCCTTCGAGAGCCTGTCTATGCCCATCCTCTCGGCTATCCTCTGGACCTTCCTCGTGCTCGTGCCGGTCTCGTACATCTCCGCCACGGCGGCGATGAGCGCCCTGTCGGTCCTCTGGCAGCGCTCGAGGATGTCGTCGGGGAAGAAGCTTCCCTTCCTGAACCTCGGTATCCTCAGGTTCAGCATCCCCACGCAGGTATTGAGGGTCCTCGGCCTGTAGCCGTTCCTGCTGTTGCCGGAGGCCGAGCACATCTCCTCGGCCTCCGCATCCATCACGGCATTAATGACCGACTCCGCCAGCTGGCGGAAGAGCTCCTGGAGGTTGATGCTCCCGTCTGCGAACTTCGGCATCTCTCCTGCCGCGGCCGTGCACACGGCCTGCTCTGCTATGCTGTCCATTGGGCCTTCGTCCTTTCCACGAACCTGTAATGTCGCGATTCCAGATTCTAGGACGGGGGCCTCCTTCTTTCCCGCAGGAGTGCCTTCAGGCAATCAGGTGCTTACACCAACTTCTACGACACGATCATCTATATGTTGCTAGACTGTCCAATAGTTCGATGTATATCTATATGAGGAGGCCTTCCATGCACACCATCGAGGTTTTCGACCCTGCCCTGTGCTGTCCCACCGGCATCTGCGGACCGAGTGTCGACCCAGAGCTCCTGAGGATGTCAGCCGTGCTCGACGCCCTTGCCAAGGCAGGATTTTGCGTCGTACGCCACAGCCTTGCTCAGCAGCCCCAGGCTTTTGCGGACAACGAAGAGGTCAGAGAGCTGCTGAGGCAGGAGGGGGCAGACATCTTGCCTCTTACCTTTGTCGACGGCGAGCTCATAGCGAAAGGCGCCTACCCCACGACAGAACTCCTGGGCACAACGCTCGGCGTCATCTTCGTCTCGGGTGACGAAGAAGGATCCCATGGCTGCTGTGGCGGAGACTCCGATGGGGGCTGCTGCAGCGGAGACTCCGATAGCTGCTGCTGCGGCGGCTCCTGCTGCCAAGGGGGGGTGGCCGATATGAGATGGCAGCTGCCCGAAGCACGCGACCTTGCCCCGCTGCGCTATCTCTTCTTCACCGGCAAGGGAGGCGTCGGGAAGACGAGCATCTCCTGTGCCCTGGCAGTGGCCCTGGCGGATGCAGGCAGAAAGGTCCTTCTGGTCACCACCGATCCTGCCTCCAATCTGGAAGACGTATTCTCCCAGGAAGTCGGTGCCACGCCGGTGCCGGCACACGGAGTGGAAGGACTCTGGCTTGAAGAGGTGGACCCGACGGCGCAGGCAGCTACCCTGCGTGAGAGCGTTGTCGCGCCGTATCGCGGCGTGCTTCCTGCCGACGCAATCGCCCAGATGGAAGAACAGCTCTCCGGATCGTGCACCGTCGAGATTGCTGCCTTCGACCGCTTTGCCGAGCTTCTTGCCGGCTCGGAAACGGAAGGCTTCGACCACATCATCTTCGACACCGCACCGACAGGCCACACGCTGAGGATGCTCGAGCTGCCAGGGGCATGGTGCACCTATCTGGACAGCAATACGACAGGCACCTCGTGCCTGGGCCCGCTTTCAGGCCTTTCCGAAAAGCGCAGCCTCTATGCCCGTGCGGTGGTTACATTACCTTCTGAAACATATGGCGCACCTTGTCCAGGCGGCTGTTTGGACGGCGGGGCTGGATGACCGGCTCGCCGACAGTGGCCTGATACCCTTTCAGTTCCGTCAGGCATACGCTCCGCCCGTTGGTGTAAGAGGCCAGATCAGTACGGTATGCCTGTATGCAGCGGGCAGGAATCTCGCCAGTAAAGACAACTTCATCCTTTTTTACCTGGGCCGTTTCGATGGTGGCACAGTATTTCGGCGCATCGTGATAAGCCCTGGAAAGGTATTCCTGGGGCGCATAGAGGGTGAAGGAGAGATAAGGTTCCAGCAGCTGCGTCCCTGATTCCTTCAATGCCTGTTCCAATACAATCGGGGCCAATGAGCGGAAGTCCGCCGGCGTGCTGACCGGACTGTAATAAAGCCCGTATTCAAAGCAAATCTTACAGTCCGTTACGTTCCAGCCATACAAGCCCTGCTCCAGCCCGTAACGGATACCATCCCTGACAGCGTTTTGAAAACTCTGGTTCAAGTATCCCAGGGAAACCCGGCTCTCGTATTGTACACCGGAGCCAAGCGGGAGCGGCGTAACAGACAGTCCGATGGATGCCCAAAACGGGTTGGGCGGCACCTCGATATGGATGGTGTGGCTGGCTGCTTTGAGCGGCCGCTCCATATAAATGACGGTGGGTTCCTTCACCGCTGTTTCAATCTTGTACTTTTCCGCCAGCAAAGCGGAAACAACCTCCAACTGCACCCGGCCCATAAAAGAAAGAATGATCTCATGGGTGATGGAATCCACCTCGTAGCGCAAAAGCGGGTCAGTATCCGCAATTTGCGTAAGAGCGTCCAGCAGCCGTTCTCTTTGCGTTGCCGTTTTCGGCGCAATCGTCGTCCGCAGCATGGGGAGGGGGTCCTCGCGCCACCTTTTACGAGGGAGCCGGGTTTGGTCCCCTAATACATCGTTTAACCTCACGCTGTCGCTGGGAAGGATAACAATTTCACCCTGATAAGCGGTGTCTGTCCGAACAATTTCCCCTTTGGATGGAATACGCATCTCTGTGATTTTCAGCTTTTCTCTCCCGGCCAGGGCCACCGTATCCCGCAGGCGCAGCGTTCCGCTGTATAGCCGCAGATAGATGAGCCGCTGGCCGCAATCGGTGTACTCAACCTTGAAAACGCTGCCGCATAGGGCGGCGCCCCCCTGTTCCCCAATCGGTTGGAACAGCCCTGTCACCGCATCCATCAACGGTTGAATGCCAAGACCATTTTTGGCGCTGCCATGATAGACTGGGAACAGGGAGGCGTCTTGAACCCGCTGCTGTTCCTCCCGCGCAAGTTTTTCCCGGCTGATTGGTTCTCCTGCGATATACTTTTCCAATAATTCATCGTTATTTTCGATGACCGCATCCCATGCTTCTATGTCGGTATTTTCCTCCAGGACTATTTCCGGGGACAGCGACACCGTCTGCTTGATGATAATATCGGCGGAGAGCTTATCCCGAACAGACTGATACACGCCCTGCAAATCAACGCCAGCCTGGTCGATCTTGTTGATAAAGATAACGGTGGGAATGTTCATTTTCCGCAGGGCATGGAACAGAATACGGGTCTGGGCCTGCACGCCATCTTTAGCGGAGATCACCAAGATGGCCCCATCTAAAACAGCCAAAGAGCGGTACACCTCCGCCAAAAAATCCATGTGGCCGGGCGTATCCACAATGTTGACTTTACATCTGTGCCACTGGAAGGAAGTGACTGCCGCTTGAATGGTAATCCCACGCTGCCGCTCCAAAAACATGGTGTCCGTCCTCGTTGTCCCTTTTTCGACGCTCCCCGGTTCTGAAATGGCTCCGCTGGCATATAGCAGGCTCTCCGTCAAGGTCGTCTTTCCAGCGTCTACATGGGCAAGAATTCCAATATTGATTATTTTCATGTGATTGTCCTCCCTTTACTGCCCCGAAGGGCATAAAAATCCCCAGCAGTAAAATACTTTTACCACTGGGGATGATAATTTGCGGACATACACATATACAGCCTACACCTGTTTGTGAGTGCTGTTTTTGGGGATATGTCAAAATTGATAAGGCAAAAGTATTCTTAAATTGGGTACAAAAAACTAAGCCCCTACAAAAGGGACTATCATAATCCTTTGTTCCCACTATTTGATTATAGTTTTATTTAAGAATACCTTGCCGCATATTTTTTACTCCTTTTCTGGAATTGAATTATTATATCTTATATCACATCAGTTTTAGGAAAACAAGTATCTAAAAGAAATTTTTCTTCCCCTGCTCAATTACAGACTTCATACGAACGGTTCCGGAAGTCAGCTGTACATGTGCGGATGGATGGCGGAACCTGTGCGGTGGTGGCCGGAGAGGCCGGCCAGACGACGTGCAGGAAGAAGCTG
>NZ_JAZGJP010000028.1:0-19199 GCF_036408795.1 Olsenella kribbiana | reverse complement strand
ATCATAGGCGGATGACGCGGAAACGGCCCCTCCCGGGGCCGTTTCAGTTCCAGATCGTTGTTTTCGCCCGCTGAGCTGGGCCTATGCCGGAATCTCTCCCACAGAAACCACCGAAGAGCCACTTCTTTGCGCTGCCGTCTTTTCCCGTATACCTCAGATTGACCGTGATAGCCATTGCGTCTCCTCCATCTCGCTTGGCACAGCCTATAGTTTCGACTCTACAGCTCCCTCAGCACCCGGGCCGGCACGCCGCCGCAGACGGTATTGCTTGGGAGGTCCTTTGTGACGACAGCCCCCGCTGCGACGACGGCGTTGTCGCCGATCGTCACGCCTGGAAGGACCGTCGCATTGCCGCCGATACAGCAGTCCTTGCCTATCGTGACCGGACGGGTCGTCGTTATCAGATACCTCGTCCCATCCGCCCTCGTCCCGAAACGCTTCGACGCGTCCATATTGTGCTCGCCGCAGCAGGTCTTCGCATCAGGAGCGATGAGGGTGCGGTCCCCTATCGTTATGAGATTCGAATCGAGGAATGTGCGGTTCATGTTCACGAGGACATCGTCGCCGAGGCTGATGTGCACGCCGTATGTACAGCGGAAGGGAGCCATAAGGACAGCACGTGCTCCCATATCTCCCAGGAGCTCCTCTGCAATCTTGTGCTGCTCTTCCGGATTGTCCGTTCCGTTGAACTGGCGCAGGCGCTCCGGCTTGCGGCTGCCCGGAATCGGCACGATCCAGGGCTTCTTGCAGAGCATCCAGGCAAGCGATATCTGGACATCGGCTGCATGATGCTTCTCGGCGAGCTGGGTGATGAGCTCGATCAGCGGACGTGCACGCCTCTCGCCTTCCTCGGTGTACTGGGGCATGCCGAGACGGTAGTCCTGTGCACCTTCGAACTTGGTCTTTGACGGATAGGCGCCTGTCAGGAATCCGTTTGCCAACAGCGAGAAGGCGACAACCGCCACACCGAGCTCCTCGAGCACCGGGAAGAGCGGCTCATGCCATCCTGCCATGATCGAGTGGCGGTTCTCGACAGCAGCAACCGGGCAGACCGCATCGGCGTGGCACAGATACTCTTCGTTTGCCTCCGAGATGCCCCAGTCACGGATCTTGCCTTCCTTCATGAGATCGGCCATGGTGGAAGCGACCGCCTCAGGCTCGACCTTGGGATCGATGCGGTGCTGGCAGCAGAGATCGATATGGTCGGCCTGAAGGCGCCTGATGCTTCCCTCAGCAGACTTCCTGATGGACGCAGGCGAAGAATCCATTACAGGCGTGCGGTCGGCAGCATGCTGGACGCCGAACTTCGAGGCGATGACCACGCTGTCACGGACCGGCGCAAGCGCTGCTCCCACGACATCCTCGTTGTGGGCCTTCGTGCCATCGGGACGCATCCCGACATAGCACTCGGCCGTATCGAAGAACGTATAGCCCATCTCATAGGCTTCGCGCACGACACGCTCAGCCTCGGCATCCGGCATCAGGTCTCCGCTTGCGTGCGTGAGTCCCATGCAGCCCATGCCCAGAGGCGATACCTCGATGCCACTCTTTCCCAGTACCCGCCTCTCCATCTTTGTGCCCTTCCTGGTCCCGGAGCCGAAGTCCCCTCCGGCATCCTCGCCGCGCCTCTTCGGGGATGCAGGGATCCTCTTCCTGACGATTTCAGTGCAAGGGCAAGGGGACAGGATCCCGCCTGCTGATTCTGCAGGTCGCTATACGTTTCACGTATACGGAGACGTATCTAATCTCTGTCTTCTGCGCAGCATGCTGTATCCAGCATTCAGGGCTTTCCGCCCATAGTCTGCAGCTTCGAGGACGGGATGAGATTGCTGGTCATAGCGTAAGACACTTGATAGCTATGCACCATGCGTTCAGCAGAGCACCCCAGCGCCAGATCCGGCGGCGGGAATGTCCCTTCTGGAATGCTGGCTTCCGGGGCTCTAGACGCGCTTCCTTGCATCGGCATTCACACGCTCGTTCCAGCCTTCTGGCATGCAGCCGCAAGCACGCATGGCAACCGTCGCTTCTGCCATCGCCTGATAGGCAAGGTCCACACCGGCGCCATCTGCAACATACTGCGCTGCATGGTCCGAAGCGATGCCGAGACGGTCTGCCTCTGCGGCGGCATCGATGTTTGCGCCGAGGAATACGAACTCCCATCCCTGGCGCTGATAGCCCTCGATCATCCGCTTCACGCGTGCATAGGTATAGCGGTGGCTTGCATTCTCGTAGCCATCGGTGATTACGACAAAGACGACATGCTCAGCGCGAAAGCCCTCTGGCTGATAGCTCTGGACCTTTGCCGTATGGGAGATGGCGCCACCGAGCGCATCGAGCAGTGCCGTGGAGCCGCCTGGCTCGTAGTCACACCTATTCAGCGGACGCACGTGCTCGATGGGTACACGGTCAAGCGCGACACGCGTGCCATCGCTGAAGAACACGGCAGAGACGTTCGCCTTGCCATCCGCCTCCCGGTTCTTCCTGAGCATGGAGTTGAAGCCGCCAACCGTATCCTTCGCCAGATCGTACATGGAGCCCGACTCGTCGACGACAAAGGCAAGCTCCGTGAGCCCTTGCTGCACCTTCCCATGAAGCTTCAGGACATCATGTGTGCCGGACCCGTTCCTCTTCTGGAAGTCTGCATGCTGAGACATATCTGCTCCTCTCTGGTGGCCTTGGCCACCCTGACCTCGTGATGCCACGAGTCTAGGAGAGGGAGCCTCTCTGCAGGTAGCCTCCGAGGCGACATCCAGGAAGAGGGCTTCAGGCGACACCCAAGAGCTGCTGGTCATGCTTGAA
Organism: Olsenella kribbiana; assembly: GCF_036408795.1. Classification (NCBI taxonomy): domain Bacteria; kingdom Bacillati; phylum Actinomycetota; class Coriobacteriia; order Coriobacteriales; family Atopobiaceae; genus Olsenella; species Olsenella kribbiana. The sequence continues at coordinate 16,400 of NZ_JAZGJP010000028.1, read as the reverse complement.
GAGCGCATAGTTGATCTCGTCGACCTCGCAGATGCCATGCCCGATATAGAACTCGACGATCACATCGAACTTGCTGTTGTGCGCAAGCGAGTAGCCGGCACGTCCCAAAAGGAGCTCTGTCTGATCGAGATCGAGCCCGAGCGCTACGGCAAGCGCAAGCACGACCCGCTTGCTGGGATGGATCTTGCCCGACCGGAGCTTGCTGAAGTACTGCCTCGTGAGATTCGCACGGTTATAGACCTCAGCATCCGTCATGCCCCTCGCTTCGATCATGGAGAGCAGGGTCTCTGGAAACGAGGCGTCGAGATTGCGGAGAAGATCGTCGAGCTCGTCTTCAGGAGTTGCCTCGTGAGCGCTTGGCATGGGCGCCGAGGCAGAGAGCGGCGCCCCTCCAAAGGAGGTGCCTTCGTCGAGGAGCTCGAGCTCGCGCCTGCGGCTGCGCCTGTCCTTCTGCATTACTTCGTCGACATAGGTCTCGCCGATGTATTCCTCGAGGTCGCGGTCAAGCTTCCGCGCTGCCTTCGTCGCGTCATGGCCGAAGACGCAGAGATAGACATCCATATCGGGAGCATCCGGCTTGGCTTTGGCCTCTTCTGTGAGCCAGCTGCGGATAGCCTCTGTGGCAATCTCGAGGGCAAGGCTCTTCGGGCAGCCGAAGATGCCAGACGAGATCAGCGGGAAGGCGATCGAGGTGGCACCGAGCTTCCCTGCCAGATCGAGCGAGCTCATGTAGCAGCCCGAAAGAAGCTGCCGCTTCCGTGAGCCCGGGCCCGGCATTGCATCCCACCGGGACCCTGCCGTATGGATGACCCAGCGCGCCTGGAGCGCAAAGCCCGGTGTCGCGACAGCACTGCCACATGCAACATGGCCGATCTTTGCACAGGCAGCCTTCATCTGCTCTTCACCGGCTGCACGGAAGATGGCACCACAGACACCGCCACCCATGATGAGGCGCTCATTGGCAGCATTGACGATTGCATCGACCTTCATATGGGTGATGTCCTGGCGGACAATCGAAAGAGGCATGGCACTCCTATCGCAGAAGATATCTCTTCCTACGATACCCGACTGCCACGGCAGGAATGAATTCCGGCCCTCAGTGGCGGTAGTAGAAGACCGCTATCTGCGTCCGGCTCCTGAGCCCCAGCTTTGCCAGAATCGACGAGATGTGGTTGCGCACGGTACCTTCGCTCATGCAGAGCGCGGCGGCAATCTCTGCGTTGCTCAGGCCGTCTGCGATGCCTGCAACCACTTCGCGCTCCCTGTCTGTAAGGCAGGAAAAGGCAGAAAGATCGTGCTCTGACGGTGCCTGCTTCTCCGAAAGCGAGGCAGCACGCGCCAGCACCTCCCCCTCGAGCACGCTCTGCCCTGCCATCACGGAGCGCAGGGCGGGAGCAATCGTAGCCACATCCTGCTTGATAAGGTAGCCACGGGCACCGAGCTTCAAGGCCTGCACGATATAGTCGTCGTCCGAAAACGTCGTGAGGAAGACGATCCGCGCAGAAGAATCTTCTTCGAGCATCCGCTCTGCTGCAAAGAGCCCATCCTTTCCCGGCATCTGGATATCGAGGAGGGCAATGTCTGGATGGAGCTGAGAGAAGAGGGATACTGCCTCTTCCCCGCTCGTGCCGGTGCCGACGACGTCGATATCGGGTTCTGCACCCAGAATCGTTGCGAGCGACCTCACGACGATTCTGTCATCATCCACGACGATAATCCTCATGCCTGCCTCCTTCGGGGGATGGATGCAAAGACCGAGAACTGCTTTCCGTCGGCTGTGACGGCAAATGTGCCGCCCAAGCTCTCGACACGCTCACGCATGCTGCGAAGGCCCATGCCCTGCTCTTCGAGCTCGGACGCCTCTTCGGGCACCGCTCCATCATTGACAATCCTGAGCTGCCAGATGCCTGGCATCTCGACCACATGCACAGAAGCGCGCCCCGCCCGGGCATGCCGTGCTGCATTCGTGAGCGCCTCCCGCGTCACCGCCACAAAGCAGCGGAAGACCTCCCGGGGCGGCATCTCCTCTATCCCGCATTCGACCGCGACCTCGGCGATGCCGCTTTCCCTGCCGAGCCGGTTGAGCTCTGTCCCAAGATCGTGTGCCGAATCATCGAGCGCATGCACGCTCGTACGCATCGAGCTCAGCGCTTCGTTGAGACCGCCTGAGAGCTCTTCGAGCTCCCCTGTTGCTGCCGCATCGTCTCTATGCACGACCTTCAGCGCTTCGACCTCAAGCACGAGACGCGTGAGCATATGCCCTACCGAATCGTGGATCTCTCTTGCAATGCGCGTGCGCTCGGCAAGCGCTGCTGCCTGCGTCTCCGAGACACGGGCATCCTCGAGCTCCTGCATCTTGCCTCTGAGCGCAAGCACCTTGTCGGAGAGATCGTCCTGTGTCTCGTGCAGCTTCTCTCCAAGCGCAAGTTCCTGCCCGCAGCGCCAGGAGAGCGCTTCGGCCAGAACAGTGATTGCAAGAAGAAGGAAGGCTTCATCCAGAGACGCTCTGCCCGCCGCCCAGGGGATGAGGGCACAGGCAGGACCCGCCCAGGCAAGCCACTTCCATCCCGAGCGTGGCAGGTCATAGGCAAGGAGCGGAAGTGCCGCTCCGGCCCCAGGCACGCTGGCCAGAAGAATGCAGGATGCACAGCTCAGGCAAGATGCAGCCCTAGGCACACGTCCGCAGATGAGCTCGTAGGCAGCGCTTGCGCAGACTGCCAATAGCAGTGCACTCACTGTCTGAACGGGCACCTCGCCCGCCAGCGCAGCCAGCGCCAGGCAGGCAAATCCCATCAGTGTCTTGTCAGCCGCTCTCTCCATGGGACAAGTATAGGCGCAGATGCCCTCCATCCTTTTCAGCCGGAGGAAAGCATGGGCAGACCATGACATATGTCATGGTGCAGGCGGTGACGGAGGTCACTTCCGAAAGGCACGCCGTTCCCTGAGAATTGCATCAGCAGCCTTGGAAAGGAGTCCACCATGGAATCCAGCACACCCGTCGTCCACATCGACAACCTCGTGAAGCGCTACGGCGAGCTCGTTGCCGTAGACCATCTCTCCCTCGATATCATGCCCGGCGAGATGTTCGGACTCTTGGGTCCCAACGGCTCCGGCAAGACGACAACCATCAACTGCATCCTGCAGCTTCTGACCTATGACCATGGCAAGATCGAACTCTTCGGCAAGCCCATGAAGCCCACAAGCTACGACCTCAAGCGCCACATCGGAGTCGTGCCCCAGGAGGTTGCCGTCTTCGACGAGCTCACGGTACGCGAGAACGTGGACAGCTTCTGCGCGCTCTATGTGCCAGACCGGACGCAGCGCCGTGCACTGGTGGATGACGCTATCGCCTTCGTAGGACTCGAGAAATTCGAGAAGTTCCGCCCGAAGAAGCTCTCGGGAGGACTGCTCCGTCGCCTCAACATCGCCTGCGCCATCGCGCACAGGCCCGATCTCATCATCCTCGACGAGCCGACAGTCGCGGTCGACCCCCAGAGCCGCGAGTCCATCCTCTCAGGCATCGAGCGCCTGAACCACGAAGGCGCGACCGTGATCTACACCTCGCACTACATGGAAGAGGTAGAGCGCCTCTGCAGCCGCATCATGATCATGGACCATGGACGCTCGGTCGCAAGCGGAAGTGCAGACGAGCTCAAGGGCATGATCGGCACCGGCGAGAAGATCTCGATCGAGGTCGGCAGCATGGACAAGACAACGCTCGAACAGCTGCGCTCGCTTGAACTTGTGCGCCGCGCAGAGATGGCAGACGGCATGCTCCGCGTCCAGTGCGCCGCTGGCGCCCACAATCTCCAAGACATCCTCGCCGTGCTTGCCGGAGCGCACATCGCCTACGGCCGCGTGCTCTCGGAGCCGCCGACCCTGAACGATGTCTTCCTCGAGATCTGCGGACGAGAGCTCCGCGACGAGGAGTAAGGAGGCAGCCATGCTTGCAAGCTTCAAGACCTGTGTCCTTGCGCTTGTGCGCGACAAGGCGCTCCTTGTCTGGGCCCTTGCCTTTCCGATCATCCTGACCTGCATCTTCATGGGCATGTTCTCAGGATTCGACGATGTCTATGCGATGGTCGGCTCCACGCTCGGCGTCGTGCACGACGAGAACTTCGAGAAGGCAGCAGGCCTCGATGCGACGCTCGCTTCCATCTCCGACACAGACTCGGAGAGCCACATCGCAGACCTCGTCTCTTTCGAGACAGAAGAGGAAGCAAAGGACGCAGCCGATGCAGGAAGAATCGATGCCTACCTCACCGTCTCAGATGACGGAGTGCCCGAGCTGCATGTGAGCGCCTCGAGCCTGACCGAGCATGGAAACCTCCCCGCCTCGGTGCTGACCGAAGTGCTCGATACCTACGTGAGGATGCGCTCTGCGATCGAACACATCACAGCGCTGCGCCCCGATCTTGTGCAGTCAGGGGCAGCGCTCGCCGCTTTCCAAGCAGGAGCTGTGAGCACGGTACGCCTCACCGCCACGAAGACGGCACCCGCCCCGGATGTCCGCTACTACTATGCCCTTCTTGCTATGGCAGCAGGACTTGGTGCCTCAGCTGCCATGCAATCGGTGAGAAGGCTTCTGCCCGAGGCAGGACCTGTCGGCGCACGTACGACGCTTGCCTCAACGCCCCGCTGGCGCATGCTTCTGGGCACGCTTCTCGGCACCTGGCTCTGCGAGTTTGCCTGCATGCTCGCAGCCTTCCTCTTCATGCGCTTCGTCGCCGAGGTCGATTTCGGCGACAATGTAGCGCTTGTCCTTCTTGCCATCTTCCTCTCGACGCTCGTGGCCTGTGCAGCAGGTGCCCTCCTCGGCACGATCCCTGCCATGGAGAGCGGCATGGTGTCAGGCATCGTATGCCTGCTTTCGCTCTTCACGGGGCTCTATGGCCCGGCCTCGCAGTCGCTTGCCGACCTCGTCGAATCCTCGGTGCCTTTCCTTGCCTATGCAAATCCGCTCTGGGAAATGACGAACTGCTTCTATGCCCTGTTCTACTATGACACGCTCGATGCCTTCCAGGCGCGCTGCACAGCCCTTGTCTTCATGGCGCTGGCATTTTTCGCCCTAGCATCCTTGCGTATGAGGAGGATCTCTCATGAGCACCTTTAAGACCTACCTCAAGATCCTGTCTGCCCACAAGGTCTATATCGTGATCTACCTCATTCTCATCTCCTCTGTCGGCATCATCTCCGGTCTCGGCAGCGCCTCGCCGGATACGGCAGAATTCCGTCCCGCCTCCGTGAGCGTCGCCGTGATCGACCGCGATGGCTCACGGCTCTCCGAAGCGCTTGCCGCGCATGCAAAGGACGGCAACGATGCGATGGGCATCCCGGATGACAAGCTCGCCATCCAGGATGCCCTGGCCCGCGATACGGTCTCCTACCTTCTCGTCATTCCCGAAGGCTGGGGAGATGCCCTCATGGATGCCGCCGCAGCCGGAACAGATGCCCCTCCGCTCGAGACCTACATCTCCTATCAGTCCGGCCGCGGCAGGCTCCTCGACCTCGAAGTCACGAGCTATGCAAATGCACTCTACGGAAATGCGGCTGTGCTAGGCGGAGATGCAGAAGGCATTGCGGACGCAGCGGACAGCGCCTGGAAGGAGAGCGCCGCGACCTCCCTCATCGCTCAGAAGGCATCTCCCCTGCCGTCGTCCATCGTGGTTGCAGCAGAGTTTTCCGCCTATCCCATCTTTGCGAGCGTGACCGTCTGCATCGCTGTCCTCATGGCCGAGGTCAACAGGGCTCCGGTGAAGATGAGAAGGCTTGCCTCTCCCGAACCGTCACGCACCAGAAGCCTTGCGCTCTTCGCTGCCTGCGCCGCAGTCGCACTCATTGCCTGGGCATGGAACTTCGGCCTCCAGGCTGCCATCCTGGGACGCACTGCCATCGCGGACTCGCCTGTGCAGATGGCAATCGTCGGTGCCGCCCTGCTTGCCTATTCGTTCGTCTCGGCTGCCACAGGCTTCCTCATGGGGCAGCTCGGCTGCTCCGAGAATGCTTCCAACGCGATTGCGAACATCCTCGGCATGCTCTTCTCCTTCCTGGGCGGCGGGTGGACAGGGCTCTCGCTTCTGCCCGACTCCATCATCGCGCTTGCCCATTTCACGCCCTCGTATTGGTCTGCACTTGCAATAGAGGGTGCCAGCGCAATGGCAGATGCCACGCCTGCGGCTGCTGCTCCCCTTCTGGCCGACATCGCGATCTGTGCCCTCTTCGGCCTTGCCTTTCTTCTTGTTGGCATGGTCCAGGGCAGGACACGCTCCCGCGCCCAGACGGCCTAGCCAGAAGCGGCAGCACCTTCGCCAGCAAGGCGGCCGGTGCAGCACGTATCTGCTGCACCAGCCTTGGGAGCCTCGATGGCTGCATCGGATCAGCCTCTCGTTTTCTGCCGCCACCTGCCTTCCAGCCTCTTTCGCTCTGTCCATGAAAGCTGCTGGCAGCTGCTTCCTGCTGTCGTGGCTGCCGCAGCTTTCGTGCGGGTCTGGCGCATGCTGTCGAGAAGACGGAGAGCCAGAGCCCTCCGAAGGGTACCCGGAAGATGCAGCGAGGCTGCTCTTCGCTTCGCGCAAGACGGCAATCCCGCATGTCTGACGGGGAGCAGAAGCCGCGCTTGGCCGAAGCCCAGGCACTCATTGCCCCCAGCACCGAGCGCGGCGGCACAGAATTCAGGCAAGTGTCTCGGCCGGGGTCTGGCTTTCAGGCACTTCCTCCGGCGCATGCAGGAGCATCTCGTCAATGCACTCCCATGAAAGCCTTTCCGCCTTGGGGGCGAGCTTTTCCCTGTCCTGGATGTCGGAGCAGGACCGCTCACACCAGCCATCGGTCTCAGGATCTTCGGACACACAGTGCGCTCTTAATCTTCTCTTTCAGAAGCCTGTCCGCATGAGGCAGGAGCTCACGCTCAAGCTCTGCTGCAAAAAGGTCTTCGAAGGGCACGGATGAACCGTGCCCTGTTCCAGAATCCGGCGTGCTGCCAGTATCGGGTGTGTAGCAGGGAAGTGCCTCTTCGGGTGCACGAGCCCTGCGCGGAGGTTCCATATCGCATATCCAGACAATGGCAGATGCCGACACGTGGGTGGTGGTCCCCTGCTGCCAGCTCCTTCATGCCTGCGAAGACAGGGGGCTTCCGACAGACGATGGGAGATGCAAGCCATACAAGAACGGAAGCATTCAAGACACGCACAGGCCTCAGGGACCTTGCCATCTCCCAGCCCGAGACATCGAGCGTCTCGCCGACTTCCATTCGCTGGCGTCACGCCCCTTCTCGCGCCTCAGAAGCCACGCGTGCTCATGCATAGGGACGAAGCGCGCACCGCACGAAGCGAATCGCCCGGTACGGCTCCCGGACTCTGCTGCAGAGAGAAGACATGCGCCCTTCTCTTCCTCAAGCGCCGCGAACTCTTTTTCCAGGGCTTCGCGCATTGCGGGAACGCTTCCTTCCGTGCCGCCGGCAATGCCCAAGCATTTCGGCTCCGAGCCCTAAGCCCGGGCTGCTCCATCTTTCCGCGCAGCCTTTCGCGCTTGGCAGCTGCCGGCCCCGACAGGAATGGATGGCGGACAGGCTACTTCCGCTTCAGCCTGCGCTCGTTGCGCTTCACGGCCATATGCTCGAGAAGGACATCTGTCTCCTCTTCCTCCTGAGGCGTTACCGGCACCACCCGAAGCCCGTCTGCCCAGCTGCCCTGCTCGCCGCGCTTCAGGTGCTCATAGCCGACGACGGAGAAGGCCATGGCGCCGGCAAAGTTCACGAGCAGGTCCTTCATCGTGTCGATAAGGCCTATATCGAGGTAGCCTGCGACATGCACGACCTCGCCCGAGGCGCATGTGATGGCGGTATCCACGATATCGTCCACATGGATGCGGGTGCCCGTATCCGTGGGGTCCAGGGCGACCGAGGATATAGAGGACACGATCGTGTCCTTCTGCATGTCCATGCCGAGGAAGGAATCGAACGAGAATTCGACGAACTCCCAGAGCACGCCTATGGTCATCGAGAAGCAGAAGGCAACAAGCGTCACGTAGATCGGAGACAGGCTGATCTTGTCGCTCGAGCGGTTCAGGAGGTCGACAAGCGAGAAACCGACCGCTGCGCAGAGGAACCCGTTCAGGGTATGGAGCACCGTATCCCAGCCAGGAATCAGGACATAGTAGTGGTCGATCTCGCCCAGGATCTCGGCCGCAAAGATGAAGATGTAGATGATGTTCTGGAAGAGCGGCGGGATGTCGACATGTGCCCGGTCCTCGAGAAGCGCCGGCATCAGGAAGAGGACGAGCACAAGGACCGATATCGCAACGCCTTCCCACCTCGCCGTCATGATGCAGCGGATGAGGGTCACGAGCACCAGCGCACGCAGGACCGAATAGAGGATGAACGTCTTCCTGTTGAGCGCGATCCTGTCCTTGAGCCTGCGCACGAAGGCGCGGATCCTGCCTGCAGCCATCGGGCCTCCCTTTTCCATGGCGGAACCGGACAAGGGCAATCGTAGACCAAAGGCAGCTGCTGCCCCATCGATAGCGAAGAAGCTCTCAGCATATCCGCATATGCAAAACCGCTGGACATGCGCATCATTGAGATGTCTTCCTTCATCTATGCGCTCATGGGATTGAGGGCCGAGTCCCAGATCAAAGCCGTCAGTCTTGATTCCCCTGAGAGAGCAGGCCTTCGAAGAGCTCCCTGAGCCTTCGGGCAAAAGCTCATCCAGATGCCCGATCCTGTCCAGGAAGAGGGCAGATGGCTCGTTTCTGCAGGCAAGCATGGGCTTCGAGCAAAAGCAGGCATCCGCTGTGGCGATGCCGCAGGAAAGATCTGCCGCGCAAGAGGCATAGGTAGCGGAGCCATGTGCGGCATCAGCCCCTCGGTGCTGCATGAAAAGCCAGCGGATTGCTCAGCATGGCTGGCGGTCCCATGCACTGCCGCCAGGGACAGCGAAGAATCGGAAAAGGGAGGCGCCACACGGCTCCGCGCCTCCCTGCATGCCGGAGAGAGCTGAAGCTATCTGAGCTCGTTGTCGCGGTCGTAGTGCGTGCCGCCCCAGTAGACACGGTGTGCCTGCTGGCACTTCTCGGGGAGCTCCACATCCTTGAGCGCCCACTTCACGAACTCGTCGAAGCCGGTACGGTCCACGATGTAGCCAATGTGCTCCTTTCCTTCCGGCGCATTCGGATTGATGTACTCCTCGATGTAGGCGTAGGTGTTCTTCACGATCTTCAAGATGGACTCCTCGTCCACCCACCTCAGCCAGTCCTCTGCCATGCGCGGATTCTGCTTGCCGGTGCGGCCGAAGATCTTGAGGCGGAAGTAGTGCTCGGGGCTCCTCGTCCAGGCACGGGTCGGGCAGTAGACGACGCAGACGCCACAGCCGATGCAGCGGTCTTCGTTGCGCACGACCTTGCCATTCACCATCTCGAGGGCAGAGACCGACCTGCGCTGGCACCACTTGACGCACTGGCCGCAGCCGATGCAGCGTGCCGGGTCGTACTGCGGCTCGGTCATGCCGATGATGCCGAAGTCGTTGAGGGCGACATGGGCACAGTCGTTCGAGCAGCCGGTGAAGGCGACCTTCACATGGCGGTTGTTCGGGAAGATTGCCTGGTCCATGCGCTGGGCGAAGGCCGTCGTGTCATAGCAGCCGAAGGGGCAGAGCCTCTTTCCCGGGCAGGCAACGATGTTCCTCGTGCCGGAAGCCAGATAGCCGTCTGCCGTATCCTCCTGATTGATCTTCGTGTCCTCGATGATGGCCTGGAGCTTCTCGTTCACCTTCGGCATGTCTTCGAGCTTGATGCCGGGAATCTCGACGCCCTGCCTGTTCGTCAGGAAGATCTGGCCATCTCCGAACTCCTCGGCAATCTCCACGATTCTGGCCATGCTCTTTGCCGAGACGAGGCCGCCCGGGATGCGGATACGGCTTGCCGTCTCGCCGCGGACCTTGCTGTAGCGGAAGGCATTCTTCTTGAGCGCCTTGACATTCACGTCCTGAATCATGCGTTCCCTCCTAATCCAGCATGTCCTTGGACATCGTATAGTTGAAGACCGGGCCATCGAGGCAGACATAGTGCTCGCCGATGCGGCAGTGTCCGCACTTGCCAAGGCCACAGCACATGCGCCTTTCCTGGCTGACCCAGATGTTCTCCTCGGCAAAGCCGAGCTCAAGCAAGCCCTTGATCGAGAAGCGCATCATGGGAGGAGGACCGACGACGACGGCCTGGGCTGTCTTCGGGTCCTTGAGAGGCAGGTCCGGGATGTACTTCGTGACAAGGCCGATATTGCCCTCGTAGCCTTCAGGCGCCCCGTCGACTGTGAGCGTCAGGTTCAGCGCCTTGTCCCAGCGGGCAAGGTCGTCACGGAAAAGCATATCGTCCGGGCTCTTGAAGCCGACGATCACGTACTTGTTCTCTGGGTCGGGAGAGGAGGCAAGAGAGTCGATGACGCCACGGACCGGAGAGACGCCGGTGCCGCCGGCAACGACGACGACCTCGCCTGTCTGGTAGAGGCTCACATCGAAGCCATTGCCGAAGGGCCCGCGCAGGAAGAGCTTCTGGCCCACATAGTTCTCGAAGACCTCGTTCGTGACCCTGCCGACACGGCGGATCGTGAGGTCGATGGACTTGCCGGGCACGATGCCGGAGACAGAGATCGGTGCCTCGCCGAACTTCGGGACGGATACCTCGAAGAACTGGCCCGGGCGCACCTCTCCCTCGTATGCCATCCTGAACGTGTATTCCTTCTTCGTGTGCTTGATCACATCGAGGATCTCAGACGAGAAGGGGATGTAGGGGTTCACGGCCGCATCGTTCACAGCGTCGAACGTCACCGTCTGGCTAGGCATTCTCCTTCGCCTCCTCTTCCTTCTCGTAGGCTTCGCAGGCAGCATTGAGCTTGTTCACGCAGGCAGCGAAGCTGATGTATTCCGGGCAGATATCGTCGCAGCGACCACAGCCGACACACATGTCGTAGCCGAAGCGGCGCCTGAAGTCATAGACCTTGTGGAGCACCTTGAAGCGCATGCGCTCGCCAGCGGTCTTTCTGTAGGAGCCGCCGCCTGCGACATCGGAGTAGCCGTCGATCATGCAGCTTGCCTGCACACGGCGCCTCTCGCCGACACGGCCGTTCTCTGTATAGAACACATCCTGCATCGTGTAGCAGGAGCAGGTCGGGCAGGCGATCGTGCAGCGGCCACACTCGATGCAGCGGTCCGTGTACTCGTTCCACATGTCGGAGCGATAGATCGCATTCGGCACCGTCTCGGGGCGTGTCACATGCACCTCGTTCTCCGTGACGGAAGCCGGCGTGACGTCCTCTTCCTTCTCTGCGCAGGCAGCGAAGATGGGGTCCAGGTCCTTGTCTGCCACAGCGGAAAGGATCTTGTCCTCCGCTTCCTCGACCGAGAACATCCAGCCCACGGGCGCCACATTCGTGCCCATATCGACGCAGAAGCAGCTTGCAAAGCTCTTCGTGCAGCCGATGAGGGCAAAGTGCACGTGGTCGCGGATGCGCTTGTAGAAGTAGTCCTTCGAGGGGCCGTTGTCGAGATAGATCTGGTCGAGACGACGGACGCCGTGGAGGTCGCAGGCACGCAGGAACACGATCACGTCGCGCGGATCGATATCTGCTTCCTTGACGGAATCCTCCGTGAAGTAGAAGAGCGTCTCTGACAGCGGGCTCAGGATCTCCTTCGCCGGATAGTCAGACTTCTTCTCGAGCTCCATCTCGGAGCCGGACGCCACGAAGTCATAGCGCACGACATCGACGTCGGTGAAGCGTCCCTCCCCCTTCTTGAGCACCGGAGCATAGATGCGATAGGTTTCGCCGAGCTTCGCTATGAGCTCGTCGAACCCATCCCGCGTGAGCACATATCCCACAGCAGAACCCCTCTCTCGTGGCAGGGATCGCTCCCTGCGTATGGATGGCCAGACGCCTTCCTGGCTATGCATGCAGGCTGAGGCCCCCTCAGACGCTCTGCCTGCATCTGTCAAATGATACGGCATGCCTCACATATTCGCAATGCAGCATGCCCCACCATGAGACACCTGCCATTCTCGCAGGAAAGCGGCTTATCCATGTGCAGCTTTCTGTAAGGCTCCGCGAACGGAGAGAAGGGTCCTTGGCTATGCAGAAAGCTCAGGCAGGAGCTTGGGCAAGGGCCGCCAGGCGCGGCATGAGGCCCTCGATGCAGGCAATGAAGCGCTGTGCTGCAGGAGAGGCTTCAGCAAGAGATGGCACAGCGATGCCGAGAGAGATATAGTGCGGCTCCTCGAAGGGGACCTCTGCCACGGCTCCCGTCCATTTCCTGCTGATGAAACGCTGGTTGAAGCTCACGCCGAGTCCTGCCTCGACCATGCTGCAGGTCATGAAGCCATCGGTCGTCTCATAGCGGTCCTCGATATGGAGCCCCTCCTCGCGGATCAAGCAGACCTGGTCCGTATCATGGTCGTCAAGCGCATGGATGAATGCCTCGTGCTCGAGATTCCGGATCGGATAGCTCGCAGCCCCTGCCAGAGGATGGTCCTTCGGCAGCCACATGACCATCTCATCCCTATAGAGCGCCTTCCAGTCGCAGCAGGTGCCCCGTGCCAGCTTTGCGCAGAAGCAGAGATCGACCGCACGGCTGTTGAGCCACTGGCCCATCTCCGTATTGCCGCCTTCCAGACCGCCCGCCACACGATCTATGCAGAGCGCACCCATGGGCAGGAAGCGTCGCAGGCCGCAAAGGAGAAGCTCGATTTCTCTTCCGATTATCTCGAGGGCTGTGCCGATGCCATCATGGACCGTCTCGTGGCAACGAACCACGAGAAGAGCGCAGGCTATGGGCTCGACGAGCACAGCCTCCATGCGCAGCAGCTCATAAAGAGTGCCTGCAAGGCGCCCTCCGCCGAGGTCTTCTTCCTCGTCGGCGGCACGCAGACGAACGAGGTCGCGATCTGTGCCCTGCCTGCTCCCTGGGAGGGCGTCATCTGCGCCACCTCGGGACGCATCGCCGTGCATGAGGCAGGCGCTATCGAAGCAGGCGACCACAAGGTGCCCGCAATCCCCAGCCACGACGGCAAGCTTGCAGCAGGGGATGTCGACGAATTCATGAGGCTCTGGGAGAAGGATGGCAACCGTGGCCACATGGTCCAGCCGGCACTCATCTGCATCTCCCAGCCAGACGAGTATGGCCTCATCTATACGAAGGCAGGGCTCGAGGCGCTGCGTTCGGTCGCAGATGCCCGCCATCTCAAGATCTGCTGCGACGGCGCACGCCTTGCCTATGCCCTTGCTGCACCGGAAAACGATGACACGCTCGAAGACCCCGCACATCTCACCGATGCCTTCTTTATCGGCGGCACGAAGTGCGGTGCGCTCTTCGGCGAGGCGCTTGTCTTCCCGAAGCCTGAGCTTGTCCCCCACTTCTTCACGTTCGTGAAGCAGCAAGGAGCCCGCCTTGCCAAGGGACGTCTGCTCGGCGTCCAATTCGAGGCCTTCTTCGAGGATGGGCTCTATGAGCGCATCGGCAGGCCTGCCATCGCCCACGCGCACGAGATCTCTCATGCCTTCGAAGATGCCGGCATCGCGCTTGCCCATCCGACCGAGACGAACCAGGTCTTCCCCATCCTCTCCAACTCCCAGGCAAAGCGTCTCGGCGAAGTGGCGCTTGCAAGCTTCCGGGAGAAGCCAGACGAGCATCACACGATTGTGTGTCTCGCGACAAGCCGGGCCACGAAAGACGAGGATGCCGAGGCGCTCGTGCGCGTGCTTGGATCGGGCATCCTCGCACAGCAGCACGGCCCCGAGAGAAGCCTCAGGGCCGTGCAGTCTTTCCTATCCGAAGATGCTCTTGAAGAAGTTCACGATGCTGTCCCACCACGAAGGGCTTGCCTGCGTGCTCTCCGTGCTGGATGCGGCATCAGAAGCCGCCTCGGAAGAAGCCGATGTGTCTTCGGTATCGCTTGCCTGAGTGACGCCTTCGCCCATCGTGAAGGATGTATCGGTACCGAATGCCTCATCGAAGGCGCTGCGGTCTGCCGTGCTCGTCGCAAGCGTGCCAGCAGAGGAGGCATCGTAGGCCGTGCCATAGCTCCCTTCGACCGTCACGATCACATCAGAGGTGCCGGATCTGAGCACCTTGCCGGAAGCATCGACGATCTGGACGTCGTTTCCCGAGCTGTCCACAACGGTGGCACCATCTGCAAGCGTGAGGTTCGAGACCGTCGAGTCTGCTGTCACGGCCCAGGAAGAGGTCCCATCGACTGAAACCGAAAGAGGCGTCTCGGATGTCGAGCCGGCAGAGCTCTGCTCGATGTCCGCCGCACCGGTCCATGTCGTGCCGCCGGTCAGATAGACGTCAGCCGAGCTGATCGTGTCTGCAGAGATCTTTCCGGAAAGCGTCTCGCCGATAGCGGTGAAGCGCACCGTCGCACCATTCGAGCCGGCACTGCCCCAATTGTTCGAGCTGTTGCCCTCTGCTGTCAGCAGCGCCGCCGCGTCGGAGTCAAAATCGAGCGTCGTGTTCGAAAGCACGATATCGGCCGACGTGTTCGTCAGATAGAAGAAGGAACCTGACTGGATCGAGCTCGAGAGCGTCGAGTCCGCTGCCTGGAACTTGGCTGTCTCGCCTGTCGTGCTCTCCGCATCGCCTGAGGTCGACTGGTAGATGATCACGGCATCTGCCATGGGGTCGGACGCTGTCGCTTCTGTCATCGTGCTCGTGAGGTCCGAGTCCTCGATGAGGATCGTGTTGAGGCCTTCCATGCCGGCGATCTGCGAGCCGGTGGCGGTTCCCGTGACGCCCGAGACCTCGACATCGCCCGTCGAATAGAGCAGAGGCGAGCCGGAGCCTGCCGTCGAAAGATCTGAGGCCGTGACCGAGACCGTGCCGCCACCGCGGTCTGTTGCAAGCGCGGCGCAATGGTCGCCTTCGGTCGAGATCGAGAGCTCCGACGCCAGGATCTTACCTCCATAGGTAGCATCGAGACCGCGCGAGTTGCCTGCCGTCGTCGCGATCTCATCCTGATAGGCAAGGACGGTCGCACCATCGGTTGCAAAGATGCCGTTCGACCCCTCGGAGGTAGTCGAAAGCGTGCTTCTCTGCACCGTGGCAGTCGATCTTTCGCCCACAGCAAGCAGGATCGAGTTCACGCCGTAGAAGTTGCAGGAGTCTCCATCCGTATCGTCACCCGACTTCTGGAGCGTCGCAGCATCAAGCGTGAGCGTGCCGCCATTCTGGACAAGCGCAGCATTCACATCCTTCGCCGTGCTCACGGTCGTGCTGGTCGAGTCGCTCTCCGTGCCGTCAGCGACGAGGATGCCGGAAAGCGTCCCTGTGTAGTCGTAGGCCATCGTATCGGCTCCGGCACCCTGGCCCATGCCGCCAGCGCCGCCTGTCAGCGGCTCGCCCGGCTGGGACTGTCCGCTCGGTGCGGCAGGTGCCCCTTCTGCAAAGGCATACAGAGGCGCAGACGAGAAGACGAGGACGCCTGTCAGCGCGAATGCACCAACTCGTGCGAGATCTTTCCGGAACGCCTTCCGTCCTGTCTGCACAGACACGCCTTCGAGGCTGCTCGGTCGCTTCATGACGAACCCCTTCCATTCCATAAAGCTCGATTGCTGTTGGCCTAGATATACCGCGTGTCACGCCTGCCTGGACGCTTGTGGGCATCGACAATGCAGACAGCGCACAATGCTTCGAGACATTTGAAGAGAGATGAAAACCAGGCTGAACGCAGGCAGAAGCGCACCTGAAAGCCGTGTGCTCAGACAGAGCATCCGGCTCCTGCTATGCTCAGGCCAGGACCCATTCCAGGAGAAAGACAGACCATGAAGGCGCTCTATCTCATGCGGCACGGCGAGACGCTCTTCAATGTCCACCACAAGAACCAGGGCTGGTGCGACTCGCCTCTGACCGAACGCGGCCATGCCCAGGCACGCATCGCCGGACGTCATTTCAGGGAGCTTGGCATACGCCGTTGCAAACTAGTTTGTTCCAGCTTGCATGGCGGGGTTGCCTCCGCCAGCTCCGGGCCTTGCGGCGCTTGTGCGCCCGCCCGGTTCGCGCTTCGCTGGGCTCTGCCTCGGGACCATGGGGTCCTCCGGTCTCACGTCCCCTCCACGCGCGTTTAGGGTCTCCGGGGCACTCCCGGCGACCATGATGTTGATCGCGGCGTTCAGGTCGCGGTCGATGACGAGACCGCAGGCCTCACAGCGGTACGTGCGCACGGAGAGGGGCAGCTTGGCTTTCACTGCCCCGCATCCCGAGCATGTCTTGCTGCTTGGGTACCAACGGTCTATGACGTGTATGGTGGTGCCCGTGCGTACGCACTTGTACTCGAGCTCGCGGCGGAACTCGCCGAACGAGGCGTCCTCGACGGCCTGGGCGAGGTTGTGGCTTGCCACCATTCCCGCGACGTTGAGGTCCTCG
>NZ_JAZGJP010000027.1:0-20132 GCF_036408795.1 Olsenella kribbiana | reverse complement strand
CTGCATGACCCTTCGCCATCTCGTCCCCCGATCCTCCGGATGCATCAGCCGTTCATCCATATGATGCAGCGGAGCGGCGACAGGAATTCCTGCGGTTATGCCGGAGGTCCTCAGCCATTTCGGCAAAATGCTCCTCGAAGCGTTTCCCGCCATACGAGAAGCCAGCTGCGGTTGAAAGCCCGGCACCAGCACCCACGAGCACGGCATCGGCTCCCCCGATCGCCTCTGCAATGCGCTCAGCCGATTGCGAGAAGCTCCCGGTAGATTCTGTCATCCACTGGCTTGAAGACATCGAAGATCACCTCCATATCCGATTCATGTTCCTGTTTCCATTGCCTGACACAGGAGACTGCGGTTGCAGCCGCCTCCTTGTGCGGATAGCGGAACTCGCCTGTCGAGATGCAGCAGAACGCGATGCTCCTGCACCCCTTCTCTTCTGCCGCATCGAGCGAGGAGGTGTAGCACGAGGCCAGAAGCCTTCGGTCTTCCAGAGTCGGCTCTGGCCCATAGACGATCGGTCCCACCGTATGGACCACATAGGAAGACGGCAGGTTGAAGGCAGGCGTGACCTTTGCCTTCCCCGTCTCCTCTTCGTGTCCCTGCGCCGCCATAAGGTCGGCACAGGCAAGCCTCAGCTCGATGCCGGCATAGGTATGGATCGCATTGTCGATGCAGTGGTGGTTCGGCACGAAGCAGCCAAGCATCTGGCTGTTTGCGGCATTGACGATCGCATCGGCAGAAAGCCGCGTGATGTCGCCCTGCCAGACAGCAAGACCCTCCTCTGTCACCGGGATGCTCTCCAGCGGGACAGCACCTCCACGCTCTTCAAGCCTCCCTGCAAGGTAGCGGTCCTGGACCGCGAGAAGCTCGGAGGAAGCCTGCCAGGGCGGGCGCACATTCACAAGTGCCCGGAGCAGCAGCCTCTGGTCTTCGGCAGTGTCCGGAACCTCGAGCCCCGCCAGATCGTCCCGCTCCGCTATGAGATGCTCTATGAGCCAGAGCCTGCGCTCATCCTGCGTCATATCCTTCATGGGAACCACCTCTCTAGAACTTTCCGGAGTTCGCGAGCTCCGCGCGTGGCGGCACAGGCTCTGCGACATCCCAGTGCTCTGCGATTCTGCCGTCCTCGATGCGGAAGATATCGAAGAGGGCGCACTCGACGCCGTCGATATCTGCCTTCGAGTAGGCAGCTACCCAGTTGCTTTCGCCCACGACCTTGAACACAAAGTCGTATCTCACGTCATGCACCTCTGCATACGTGCGCCAGGAGGCTCTGCCCTGGCCGATCCTTGCATCGTGCTGGATCACGTCTTCTGCGACGAACTCACCAAAGGCCTCTGCATTCCTGTTCTGGAATGCCTCGACGAGAAAGCGCCGGACCGCTGCCTTGCTCGCATCCCCCGACTGGGATCTGTCGACTGCAAAGCTGCCCTTCACCTGGTCGGGCTCTCCTGTCTTCGGGGCCTCATAGGCCTCGATCACGTCCCAATGCTCGACGATGCGGCCCTCGGCATCGGCACGGAAGATGTCTGCCGTGACCCACTGCGCTGCCCCGTCGTTCAGGTTCTGGTACACCTGCAGGAACACGAAGGGACCATCCTCGAAGGCACGGACGACCTCGATCTCGCGTTTCGGATTGCGGCGGAAGAAGTCCTGGAAGAACTCGGCAAAGCCCGCCTTCCCATCCTTCACGCCGGTGCTGTGCTGCGTGTAGGTCTTGCCCATATAGGTCGAGAGCACCTCATCCGCGGCTCCGTCACGGATGCCTCTCAGGTAGAGCTTCTGTGCGTTCTCCATCTGCCTGCTCATCTGTGCACCTGCCTCCTGCCGTCCCGCGGCCTCTTCCCCTCTTGTCGCTATGAACTATACCAAACCTGTCATATTTTCATTGACAGGTTCGGTGTCATAACGTATATTACACATTGACAGACGGCAGCGGAAGAGGAGAAGCCGATATGGACGCACAGACATGCCTGCACATGCTGAGAGAGATCAAGGATGTTTCGCTCGCAACGATCAATGAAGAAGGGCATCCCGAAATCCGCATCATCGACATGATGCTCGAGGAGGAGGGTGCCCTCATCTTCTGCACCTCGCGCGGGAAGGACTTCTATGCACAGCTCGAGCGCGATTCCCACATCGCGATCGATGCGCTCACGAAGGACTGGAAGATGGTACGGCTCATGGGAACAGCAGAGCGCATAAAGGACGACCCGCACGCCTGGATTGACCGCATCTTCCGCGAGAACCCGTCTATGGACGACATCTATCCAGGGGATTCCCGCTATGCGCTCGAGCCCTTCCGCATCGCAGCAGGAGAGGTCGAGCTCTTCGATCTCGGCACATCTCCGATCGAGCGCCACACGTTCGCGCTTGGCGCTGCACATCCCAAGCCGCACGGCTTCAAGATCACCGATGCCTGCATCGGCTGCGGGAAGTGTGCCCGCGTCTGCCCGCAGAAGGCGATTCTTGCCGGCAGGCCCTACTCCATCATGCAGGACCACTGCCTGCACTGCGGCCTCTGCTTCGAGAGCTGCTCCGTCAAGGCCATAGCGAAAAGAGGGTAAATGCTCACACAGATCTGGGACCTTCTGGTCCAGCGGTGGGACTTCTTCCAGGGGCTGCTCGTGGAGCACGTGGAGATCTGCCTGGTGGCCATCATCATCGCCATCGTGTTCGGCGGCATCGCCGGCATCCTGATCAGCGAGTACCAGAAGGCGGCAAAGCCCACACTGGGCGCAATCAACTTCCTGTACACCATCCCTTCCATCAGCATGCTGGGATTCCTGATTCCCTTCAGCGGCATCGGCGACGCGACAGCCATCATCGCGCTCACGATCTATGCGCTCCTGCCCATGGTGCGCTCCACCTACACAGGCATGACGAACGTAGACCCCGCAATCATGGAGGCTGCCAAGGGAATGGGCGGCACTCGCATGCAGACGCTCGTGCGCATACAGCTGCCTCTGGCCCTGCCTGTCATCATGAGCGGCATCCGCAACATGGTCACCATGACCATCGCGCTTGGCGGCATCGCCTCCTACATCGGCGCTGGCGGCCTGGGCGTGGCAATCTATCGCGGCATCACCACCAACAACACCGCTATGACCATCGTGGGCAGCCTCCTCATCGCCGTGCTTGCCCTGGCAGTGGACGCAATTCTCGGCTTTGTCGAGAAGCGCATGCAGATGCACGGCCAGAAGGCCAAGCGCACCAACCGCAGGCTGGCCGTCGGTGCTGTCGCAGTCTGCGCCGCCGCGGCGCTGGGCGCCACGGTGCCAGGCATGCTTGCCGGACCGAGCGATACCATCAATGTCGCCACCAAGCCCATGACCGAGCAGTACATCATGGGCGAGGCTCTCAAGATGCTGATCGAGCACAACACCAGCCTCGAGGTGAACCTCACCGAGGGTGTGGCCGGCGGCACCTCCAACCTGGAGGCTGGCATGGAGTCCGGGCAGTTCGACCTGTATCCAGAGTACACAGGCACCGGCTGGGCCGCGGTCCTCAAGAACAAGGGGAACTACTCTGAAGACGAGTTCGGCCAGCTGCAGACAGACTACAACGAGAAGCTGGACATGAGCTGGGTCGGGATGTACGGCTTTGGCAACACGTTCGGCATAGCCGTGCGCAGCGACGTGGCACAGAAGTACAGCCTCCAGACCTATTCAGATCTCGCCAAGGTTGCCGATCAGCTGAACCTGGGAGCCGAGCCGGACTTCTTCGAGCGCGAGGACGGATACGACGCACTCTGCAGCACCTACGGCATGAGCTTCGGCAAGACTACCGAGATGGATGCGGGGCTCAAGTACGATGCTCTTGACCAGGGCAATGTCGACGCCATCATCGTCTACACCACCGACGGCAAGCTGAGCACCGCAGACGCGAAGGTGCTCACCGACGACAAGGGCTTCTTCCCCTCCTACCAGTGCGGCAACGTCGTGCGCAACCAGGCGCTGCAGCAGCATCCCGAGCTGCGCGCGGAGCTCGAGAAGCTCCAGGGCACCATATCCGAGGAGGACATGGCACGCATGAACTACGAGGTGGAAGAGGATGGCAGGGACCCCAAGGCCGTGGCCGAGGAGTTCCTGAGCTCGAAGGGACTGATCTGATGAGCATCGCAGCGGCCAACGACATCGCAATCGAGTATCGCGATGCCTGCAAGACCTATGGACCCAAGACCGTGCTCGACCATCTGAGCCTGAAAATCCCCAGAGGCGCGTTCGTCACGATGATTGGCACGTCGGGCAGCGGCAAGACCACAGCGCTGAAGATGGTGAACCGCCTGATAGAGCCCACCTCGGGCACCGTGCTGGTAGACGGACGCGATGTGCGGGAAACCGACCCTATCCAGCTGCGCCGCAACATCGGCTACGCTATCCAGGGCAGCGTCCTCTTCCCCCACATGACAGTGGAGGACAACATCTCATACGTGCCCAGACTGCTGAACAGGAACGACCATGAGCGCACGCGCAAGGCCGTGCGCACGTGGATGGGCATCGTCGGGCTCTCCGACGACCTGCTGGAACGCTACCCATCCGAGCTGTCAGGTGGCCAGCAGCAGCGCGTGGGCATCGCGCGGGCGCTGGCGGCTTCCCCGGACATCCTGCTGATGGATGAGCCGTTCGGCGCCGTCGATGAGATCACGCGCTCCCAGCTGCAGGCGGAAATCTCGCGCATCCACCGCGAGACCGGCATCACCGTGCTGTTCGTGACCCACGATATCGGCGAAGCACTGCTTCTGGGCACGCACATGCTGGTGCTGGATGCGGGCAGGGTGCAGCAGTTCGGCTCCCCAGAGGAGATTCTCGCACGCCCGGCGACCGAGTTCGTACGGAAGCTGGTGGCACGCCAGCGCCACACCTGCGACCTGGCGGAGGACCAGCTGTGCGCCTGCAAGCACAGCGGCGCGGCGCGCGCCGAGGCGGCATTCGCCGCACGGTAGCGCCAAAGCGCATGGCACACTGGAAACGGAGCACAGAAGATGAGGGAGCGATGGGCAATTCGATTCCCAGGACGATGCGAGCCATAGTGGTCCGCAAGGCCGGAGGGCCCGAGGCGCTGAGCCTGGAGCAGCGCCCCGTGCCCGCCGTGCGGCCGGGCTGGTCGCTGGTGCGCGTACGCGCTCGCGGGCTCAACCACTCCGAAGTGTTCACGCGTCAGGGCCTCTCGCCCTCCGTCAGGTTCCCGCGCATCCTGGGAATCGAATGCGTAGGTGAGGTCGTGGCTACGACGGACCCTGCACGCCTGCCCGTGGGCCAGAAGGCCGTCTCCATCATGGGCGAGATGGGCCGGGCCTTCGATGGCAGCTATGCAGACTATGCCCTTCTCCCCAACGAGCAGATCCATCCCATCGAGTCGGACCTTCCCTGGGAAGTCCTCGCAGCGATTCCCGAGACCTGCTACACAGCCTATGGCTCCCTCCTCAACCTGCATCTGGAGGCAGGGCAGACTGTCCTCGTGCGCGGAGCGACCAGTGGCGTCGGCATGGCATTCGCGAAGCTGGCCCGATTCGCGGCGGAAGGGCTGCACCTTGTGGGCACCACCCGCAGCGAAGCGCGTGCAGACCTGCTGCTCAAGGGCGGATACGACGACACGGTGCTTGACCTGGACAAGAAGCTGCAGGTGGAGGGCCGTCCCTACCAGCGTGTCCTGGAGCTCGTGGGGCCAGCAACCCTTAAGGACACATGCAGCCATGTGTCGGAGGGCGGCATCGTCTGCAGCACAGGCCAGCTGGGCGGTGTATGGTACATGGAGGACTTCGACCCCATAGTCGACCTGCCGCCCAACGGCTTCATGACAAGCTTCTACTCGGGGAACGTGGACGAAGGGAAGCTCGCAGGGCTCATCGAGTACGTCGAGCAGAGGGGCGTGGACATGAGGCCCACCAAGGTCTTCTCGCTCGACCGGATGGCAGATGCGCATCGCTTCCTGGAGAGCTCAGAGAGCTTTGGCAAGATAGTGGTTACGGAATAGGCAGACGCAGCACTCGAGAAGCAGGAACGCTAGCAATGCAGATAACAAGCAGGCTGACCATGGCAGCACACATGGTCTGTGCCATCGACTATTTCAAGGATACGCAGCCCGTCACGAGCTCGTTTCTGGCCAAGAGCATCGGTACGAGTCCGGTCATGGTGAGGACGATCATGGGCATGCTCAAGGAGGCAGGCATCATCTCCTCGAGCAAGGGCAAGCGCGGCATAGGCCTCGCACGTCCGCTCAAAGACATCACGCTCCTCGACCTCTGGCGTGCGGTCGACCAGACCGAGGCAGACTCGCTCTTCCATTTCCATGAGAACCCCTCCCCGCTCTGCCCGGTCGGCAGAAACATCCATGCCGCCCTGGACGATGGCCTCGAACGCGCGCAGAAGGCACTCGAAGACCAGCTTGCAGCCGTGCATATGGACGAGGTCGAAGGCACAATCAGGAAGAGAAACGGGCTTGTGGCATAGCACGCGCATGCATACCAAGCCGAACAGATTCCTTACCGCGAGGAACCCCTTCAGAATCCCCCTTGCTGCTTTCTGGATACCGGTATTACCCTTCAGATACCAGTATGCATTCAATATGCAACAGGCAATCGAAGAGAAACCGTTCTGCATCCGTCTCATGCACTTTTTGAATCCGATAGTCCCGCTATTGTTACGGCCACACGCGCTTGCGTGAAACGAACTGGCAAATGCTGCGGCCGATGATGTCCCCATCGCAGGGAACACAGAAGATTCCCTGCCCCTTAGGGAAACGATGATTAATGCCCTTCCGACGCCGCAGCAGCCCGGGTGCGGACGCTGCCGCGGCTGGGCATGGGAGCAGGACCCCCGTCCAGCCCAGGCAGAAGGTACCTTTCCCGACACGCCCTGCCTGGGCCATGCATGCAGTAGGGCGTACCGGAGTCTCTCAGGCAGCTTCGGGGCGGGAGGCGAGGGACCTGCCCGCCCAGATGCACATGGCGAGATCTGCGAGGGCGAATGCCATGCAGAGCATGCAGGAGTTCTTCCGGACCCCTCTGTAGCGCGTCTTCAGGTGCCCGAACCGGCGCTTCACGATGAGGATGTTAATGGCAATCTAGAAGCTACCAGCCAGGGCAAAGCGATATTCCAGCCGGGGCAATGCGCTTCCACCATCCAGGCCAATGCAGCTTCGCCATCCAGGGCAGCGAGAATCCGCTCCGTACGGATATGCGGAGACGGATCCGGAGGCAGCCAGGATGGAGGCCAGCCTGATCGGAGAGATGGATATGCTCAGGGAGATGGGCGTGCGCCCCAGCTTCCCGGAGATGGCGCGCAGATGCGGGATGGACCGGCATGCGGCCGCGAAGTGCTGGAAGGAAGGCGCAGGGATGGAGGACGGGCGCCCTGCAGGGCGCAGCGGCTCCGGCAGATGCAGGGATGAGACAGGGGACAGGGCACAGATGCCCGGCGTCACGATGAAGGGCTCAGCCTATCCATAATCGCAACAACCATTCTGCAGGCATCTTCTAATCCAAGATTCCTGGCATAGCTATAGTTCGAGGAGTATCCACGCCAAATCGACTGCATTACCCGATCGTCTGAGACCATCTTCATACACGAATGGTATTGAGCAATCTGCTCCATGCTGCCACGTTTAGCTGATGTGGCAGCCGGTGCATTCGCAAGCTGTTCAATATCGATATCTTTCCCGTGCAAGTTCCAGATCTTCCAGATGTCATAGTAATCGCGGGGACGCGTATTGCTCACTCCTCTGGAGATGACGGTCTCCAGTTTCTCCGCTACAACCGTCTCGATGGGATATGCCATCAGGGTAATTACCTTGTCATCAAATGTCAGCGGATATCGATATTCGATGGGCCCAGGCGTAATCGCATCACCGGTTGTCACATCTACGCTCAAAGGTACGGCCATCGGTTCGTAATGTGCCTTAAGGAAGATGCGTATACCGGGGTAATCGTCTGTTTCCCTGATGTCCTCAGTCCTCAGGAACTCGAAGCGAATATCGTCATCCACTTCAATCGCACATATATCCTTGAAGACAGAAGCAGCAGATTCATGGTTCAGATCGAAGCCACGGATTGTCGTGTCGAGATCCTTCGTGACGCGGCTATCAATTCCGATAAACGACGAAATAAGCATGCCGCCTTTCACGATGATGGCATCTCTCCACGGAGAAAGTGAAATCCTCTCCAATAGACGCTCAAGCAGATAGTCCTGAAGCATGAGCTGCGGAGATACGTCGGCAGCCTTGGCACGGGCTTTGATGCGTGCCTTGAGCTGCATTGCATTTCGAGTCTTCATAGCAGCACCTCCAGATAGTTCCTGATCTTCTTCTCGACGCCGAGCCGTCTTGCGTAATCCAGCAGCTTCCCCACGTTTCGCCTTCTGGAAGATGTATAAGCTTTCATGGCAGGATTGACGATCTGCACATCTATATCGGCACGGCCCCTCAGCATGTCGCAAAGCGTGCGTTCGACATCGTAGCAGGGGACTTCATTTCCGGATGGAGTGACTACCTCAGAGAGGCCCAGACTCGCAAGATTGTTTGCGCAAGTCCTGACAACAATGCCCTCTTTCCTAGCGGAAGTAGCATTGTATGTTCGCGGAAATGTCATCGTCACCCGCTCCGGAGTGCGATCGCTCAAATCATGCAGATAGAGCGCTGTTCCATGCGAGAGGATTCCCTTGGGAAAACGTTTGGCACAGATGGCGTACTCGTCTTCCCAGACATCTGGCAGGCAGTAGACACCACGCTCAACCCGCTCAAGCAGACCTTCCACGACATATCCCGAAAGCCGCGCTCTGAAGACGCCCATGTGCTCAGCCTCCGAAGTCGTAATCATGCCGTTATGTTTGGCAGCATATTCAAGCGGATCCATTTGCATTCCTCCTCTCTGTTTGTCCGTTCTTGCTTAATTATTTTTTATTATAAGCAAGAACGGACTTTAGTGGAGTGACCGTTCATGCAGATAGGTCCATCATTCGCGCAAAGCCGTATAATCAGTCAACACACGGCAGACAAGCGGAAAGGACCATATCGCATGGAGCTTCTGGAACAGCGCATCCTCAAGGATGCTTCCGTCAAGGAAGGCAATGTCCTCAAGGTCGATTCGTTCCTGAACCACCAGATCGATATGGAGCTCCTGCACCAGATGGCGCTCCAGTGGAAGCACGACTTCGCCGATGCTCCCATCAACAAGGTCCTGACAATCGAGGCCTCCGGCATCGCTATCGCAGCAGCCGCCGGCATCGTCTTCGGCGTGCCCGTCCTGTTCGCGAAGAAGTCGAAGACCATCAATATCGACGGCGAGGTGCTCTCGACCCAGGTCGAATCCTTCACCCACAAGAACATCTCCACAGTCATCGTCTCGAAGCGCTTCCTGGGGCCTTCCGACCACGTGCTGATCGTCGATGACTTCATGGCAAACGGCTGCGCGATGGAGGGACTGTGCGACCTCTGCCACCAGGCAGGAGCCACGGTCGAAGGCATCGGCATTGCTATCGAGAAGGGCTTCCAGGGCGGCGGCGACCGTCTGCGCGCCCAGGGCTACCGTGTCGATTCGCTCGCAATCGTCGATGCCATGGACCCCGCCACCGAATCTGTCACCTTCAGATAGCAGAAGCCATCCCATCCGCCCCGATATGCTCTGCGCCTGGCGCTCTATCGTGCCAGGCGTATTTTCATGCCGTTGGATCTGCAGGCACCTGTCCGCACCTGCCGCATCTCGTGCAGCCATTGCAGATGGGACGGCTGGCGCACTGCTCGCACCTGCTGGAAAACCAGGGATGCCATCTCTCCTCTTCCGGCACGGCAAGCCCTATCGGATAGCGCAGGTCGAACTCGATCGGCCTGCCCTGGTAGTTCATCCCCGATTTCCATGCCATGACCGACTGCAGCCTCTTGTCCGGAAGGTGGTACGTCCTGCCGTCCTTCACAAAGAGCGAGCCTGTCTCGGTGAACGTGAAGCTCACATCGTGCGCCACACACTCTGCACGAAGCGCCTGCACCCAGCCGAAGTCGCACGGCCGGCATCCGTCGTAGTTCTCCCCTCCGCAGACGACCCGCTCTATCTGTCCGGCGTCCAGATACTTTCCTATGCTCACCGGCCCTATGAGGGGAGCGCACATGATGCCCTTGTGGAAAAACGGCAGCTCCAGCAGAAGCGGTATCCGTTCATCGGCACGCTTCTGGTTCTCGCAGGTGACATTGAAGAAGATGTTTCTCCAGCCCTCTCCCCAGTCCTTCGGAAGGCACTCTTTCACCCGCTCGGGCCGCTTTGTCAGGAGAAAGAACACGACGTCGGGCCGCTGGCGCATCATCTCCCAGGCTTCATCGCGCCAGGCATCCGCTTCCTCCAGGAAGAAGTCTGATGTCATGCATACCCTCCGGGTCTCCCCGCTCCTGATGCGGAAGGCGCCCGTACGGTCTTTCTGCACCGGCTTGTCGAAGTCCGCCTTCGTGCGGCGGATATCGCTGCCATCCTGCCCGCGCAGCCCATCGAGATAGTACATGTAGCAGTGCGCGCAGCCCTCGGAGCACTTCCTGCAGCCATGCCAGGGATTCCATATGTCATGCATGCTCATTGCCGGGCACCCCTGCCTTCCGCCTCGATGCCCAAGAGCCAGGAGAAGAGGTGCTTCAGGGGCATGAATGCATCAGGATCCTTGCGGTGCAGCGTGACCGTGCCGATCATGTGCTGCCATCGCGGATCGTCTATGGTCTCGAGCACCGCCTCTGTCCCCTGTTTCTTTAGCGCCTCCACGAACGCCTTCTGGTGCACATAGGGATTCAGGGTATCGGAGCTTCCCTGTATCGCGAAGAAGGGCGGAAGCGCGATGCCATCCTCTCCTTCGACAAGCGCTATCGGCGAATACGGCAGGAGCGTCTCGTGTATGGCAGCCCTGTCCTTCGTATCTCTGCAGGGAAGGTCGACGAAGCTCTTCCAGAACGAGAGCGGATGAATCGGCTGAAGCTCAAGATCGTCTGCATCGACAATGGCAGCGCAGCTCACGACCGCAGAAACTGCTCTCCTATCAAACCCGTAACGCTTTGCCAGCTTGTCGCTATACCCCAGAAGGCAGGCAAGCTGCCCTCCGGCAGAGCTGCCGCCGACGATGATGCGGCTCCAGGGCAGATGGCGGTCCCTGAGCCAGGCCTGGGTGGCCAGGACGCCTCTGTAGGCATCGTCTGCCTGTGCCGGAAACCGGTCATGCGGCACAAGCCTGAAGCCGACCGAGACGAAGCGGTACCCCTCATGGCACCAGACCCGCGCAGCATCGATCATGGACTCGGGCGTCCCAACAAGGAATGCCCCGCCATGGAACCAGAAGACCGGCTCTTCATGCACGGCCTCTGCAGGCTCCCAGATGACACAGTGCTGGAGACGCCCTGGTCCGAAGCCGATGCGCTTCGGCGCGCCGGCAAACATCTCGTCTCCCGAGAGGTGGGGACGCTCTGCGTAGGCAAAGGGCGTCGAGACGATCTCATAGAGCACACCCATGGACTTGCGGCCTCCCAGCCATCTGGCCCTGCCCGCAAGCGAGCAGGGCATTGACGAACAGTTGTTCTTATTCTATCATCTGGGCAGAAAAAGCGATAGAGGCTGGCCGAGCAGGCTGTCCTGTCCCAGACAGCAGGAAGCCTTTTCGGCCACAAGCACCCGAAAGAAACCGTCCGGCAGGCGCAGGGCAGCAGCGCCCTGCGGTGTAGAGTGGCAGAAAGACGATCTACCACGAGACAGGAGATGCTCCATGGTTCCCATGAGACGAGTGCACCGCGAAATCCAGGACCCTGATGCCATCCGTACCCTGATCGATGCCTGCCAGACCGTGCGCATCGGCGCCACAGACGGCAATGGCCCCTTCGTCGTGCCCATGAGCTTTGGCTACGTATGGGACGAAGAAGCCTGGCAGAAAATGCGCGACGGCAGCACGGAGCATCCCGTGCCGCTCAGGCTCTATCTCCACTCTGCCGCAGACGGCAGGAAGGCGCGCTGCTTCGCCTCCTCCCCGCGCGTCGCGATAGAGATGGACCGCGAGCTCGGCGTCATCGCCGGCTCCTATGCCTGCTCCTATTCCTACTCCTATCAGTCGATCATGGGCGCAGGGACCATCGTCGCTGTCGAGAACGCTGACGCTAAGGCAGAGGCCCTGACACGCCTGATGGAGCACATGGCGCCGGGAGCGCCTGTCTCCTTTCCGCCCGAAGCCATCTCCCGCGTCGCTGTCTGGCGCATCGATGTGGACGAGCTTTCCGGCAAGGAGCGCTATCCGAAGGCGTAGCACTTCCCCTGCCCTCCATCCTCTGCAGGCAGCCGGCAGCTTCCGGCTGCCTGCGGCGCAGGAGAGCATATCCACGATAGATGCCGAAAGGCGCAGAGGCTCGGGGTAGATTGAAGAAAGAAGGCCCATGTATTACACGGAATGTCAGACCCCTCTCGTCGGCACGCTCACATTGGCAAGCGACGGTACGAGCATATGCGGCTGCTGGTTCGACAGCGGGCGCCGCTTCGGGTATGGGGCAGACGGCACGTTTGAGCGCAGAGACGATCTGGCCGTGCTTGAGCAGGCAAAAGACTGGCTTGGCCGCTATTTCTCGGGCATGCAGCCCGACCCGCGGGAGCTTCCCCTGGCGCCGCGCGGCACTGAATTCCAGAAGCTCGTCCGCAGCGCCCTGCTCGACATTCCCTACGGCACGACCGTGACCTACGGCGACCTGGCACGTGCCATCGAGGTGAAGACCGGAAGGCGCCAGTCTCCCCGTGCCGTCGGAGGCGCCGTCGGCCGCAACATCTACGCCGTGATTGTTGCCTGCCACCGTGTCATCGGAAGCGACGACAGCCTGACAGGCTTCAGCGGCGGCATCGACAGGAAGGCTGCCCTGCTCGAATTTGAGCGTGCCACGAAGAGCCTCTGAGAGGCGCTGGAGCCGCACGGTCCAAAGAGAGCATCCTGCGGGCAGGATAGCGCAGCATGTTCGTGCACGGGCACGCTACCTGGCGCTTCCGGCGTGCCTTCATTTCCGTGCCTTCAGGCAGAGCCAATGCTTCTTGGGCACCCGGTCGGCTCTTACCTCGGAGAAGCCGGCTTCTTCCAGGCAGCGGACAAGCTCCTTCTCCGTATATATGGCAAGACCGTCGATGAGGGAAAGCCACTTCCGGTCTCCCTCATCCAGGCCATCTGATTCATTCACGATCAGGAAGGTCCCCTCCGGCCCGAGGATCCGGAAGACCTCCCGGAAGCTCTCGATAGGACCTGGCCAGAAATAGACAGTCTCGAAGGCACACGCCAGATCGAACGATCCTGTCTCCAGCGGAAGATCCGAGACGTCGCCCTGAAGGACGCAGCAGCGCCCTTCAGAGATTTCCGCAGCGCACATCCGCTCTGTCTTCGAGACCGCTTCATGCGAATAGTCGACAGCGGCCAGCGTGGCAGATGGGAAGCGCTCAAGAAGCGCAGCCGCATTCCTGCCTCCGCCGCATCCGAGTTCCGCGATTGCACGAGGGGCCTCTCCTTCGAGATGCGCCATGCCCCATGCAGAGACTGCCGCATGTTCCCGGTTCATGCCGCTGAGCATCATCTTGCCGAGCAGTCCCTCAGGCTTTCTGGTATTGCCGAAATACGTCTTTGCCAGCCCCATGAAGCCGCCTCCCGAAGATGGGCGGAGCTGTCATCCAGCCCACACCCTAAGTGTTATATAAACCTAACATATTGGCTCTCAGGACAGAGGCCTCTATCGCCGGACGGACTGCAGAAACAGGATAGGCGCAGGGCCTTTTCCGGCAACGTGCCAGCCTCTGGCTGCACCTGGCTCCCCTGCACGCAGAAGTCTTCCCGGCAGCCCCTTGGGCTTTCCTGCCCCATCATTTCCGTCTCGGCAGCCAGACAGGTTGACCATGGCTGCCCGGGCGCTTAGACTTTTCCGCCGAAGGCTCGGGAGAGGATGACAGGACATGACCAGGATCTATATCGATGCAGATGCCTGCCCCGTCATCCGGGAGACCTTGGCCTGTGCCCGCTTTGAGCAGGTGCCCTGCATCATCGCCGGAAACACCACCCAGAACCTGGAGCGATCCCTTCGTCCCCATGACCCCCGCAGCCCAAAGGATCCTGCACATCCCGACAGAAGCTTCTGGGCGGATATCCTCCAGGTCGGCATCGGTGCCGATTCGGCAGACTTCGCGATTGCTGCCGCCATCACGCCTGCCGATGTGGTGGTGACACAGGATATCGGCCTGGCCGATATCGTCCTCGGCAGAGGGGCACGCGCCATCGGCGTCAGGGGACGCATCTACGACCCGCTCACAATCGATGCTGCGATGTTCATCCGCCATGAGGAGAAGAAGGTCCGGCGTGCAGGCGGCAGGACCAAGGGGCCGTCTGCCTTCACGGACGACGGCAGGAAGCGCTTCTCCCAAAACCTTGCCCGGCTCGTGCAGGAGGCAAAGCGCAGCTCCTGCTGATGGGGCCATGGCCCCTGCAGAATGCCTGCCTGGCAGAAGGACACCGCATATGCGCCGGCTCCCATGGATTCTTAAGGCGCAGCCGCCAACTCCACCACCATCATCACCGGTTCCGGCAGGACCCCAGAAGAGGTCGCAGAGGAGATGCTCCGCATCCAGCACCCCGGTCAGAAGCTCTTCATGCAGGTCATTGCCGAAGGTATTGACGGCATGATGACGGATGCCCGCACCGTCTCTTCCCTTGCAGGGCTTATCCCCAGAGCGCCTGCCTCTTTCATAGCCATCGCCCTCTTCATCAGCCTGTCGGCATGCTCTTGTCAGTCCGTCCGGTCGGCGAGAAAGGCCAGCATCCTCTCGAATGCATCCCGTGCGACCTCATCCGTGCGCTCGGATCCCACAAAGCAGTGCGGCATCTCCAGGCCCCGTTCGGCCAGCGGGTCGATGAGCTCGTGCGTGACGCCTGCTTCCGAAAGCGCTGCGTCCATGGCCCTCATATCGTTGTGGTACTCGCTGCCAAGAAGCACCGCAGGCGGGTAGTCCGAGGTGACCCATTGGGTGGCATCATAGCGATGCGCCTGATCCTTGCTGAGGAAGATCGTCCCGCTTACATAGTTGCCTATAAGGACCTTGGTGCCCAGGGAGAACTCGTCGTAGACGAGCGGTGCATCGTCGATTACGACAGCCTTCACCCGCTCTCGCTCCAGTGCCGGCTCGATGCCGAGCTCGGCGGCATACGCCGGGTTCGAGAGAACAGCACCCATCTGGCTCGTTATGATGGCACCGGCAGAGGAACCCATGATGATGACATCATCCATATCAAGGCCATACTCGTTCGCATGCGACGCACACCAGGCAAGTGCCTGGTTTGCCTGGATGACAGGAATGGGAAAGCGGCAGTCGGGCACGAGGCCGTAGTCCACATTCACGATGTTGTATCCAGCCGCACAGATGTCGTCCAGAAGCGCTGTGACATCACTCGATGCCAGCGGGTCGCCCATGCTCTTGCTGCCCCCGAAGAATCCTCCGCCATGAAAGTAGACCAGGGTGGGTCTTTGCGCAGAGGTGTCTGAGTCGGGATAGGTTATGTCCAGGAAGCTGTTCGGATACTCGTCGGCGTAGGCGATATCGGTCACGATGCGCTGCCCGTTGTCCCGCACGGCGTCGATGGGTTCGCTCTCAGGCTCGAAGGTGTTGGTCGTCTTGACCGTGCCGGCCGCGAGCGTCTGGATCGCTCCGACCACGATCTGCGTATGGGTCGCCAGTACCAGCGCGAGCACGGCAAGAGCGGCGCATATTCCTCCCGCCACCCACCCAAGCAGTCGCAGACGCCTCCGTGTCTTCTCTTTCATCGCGGCCCCCCTGAAGAACGCCCTTGATTTCTTTCCATTGATACAATCGTATCAGCCGTCCTGCGCATGCCCCGATGCAACGGGCGCAAGCGATACGCATCGATGGGTTTCGTATCAGGAGGTATGCTGTGTCTGCATATGCCACAGACATGCTGGGGTCTGCCCTGTTCTCGCTCATGGCCGAGAAGGACATCCGAAAGGTGACCATCGACGAGCTTGCCGCACAGGCGGGCGTAGGCCGAGCCACGTACTTTCGCAACTTCTCGTCGAAGGAGGAGCTGATCGGCGCCTACCTTGTCCGCCGATGGCGCGCATACGAGAAGGAGCACCATCTCAAGGGACTCGCATTCTCGGATCCCGAGCGGGCCCTGCGCTACTTCGAGTTCTGCCTGTCGCTGCGCACGGAAAACGATCTCATGATCGAGCAGGGCTATACGGACGCCATCCTTGCCGCCTTCAAGGCGATAGTGAGCGATACCGACATGGGAGGCGAAGAGAGCTACGAGGCCACCTTTCTCGCCTACGGCCTCTACGGTCTGTTCGTCACATGGGCGCGCAGGGGCTGGGAAGAGACCCCGCAGGAAATGGCAGCCCTGGTTTCGGGCCACTTGCTGGCCAGGATTGTCGGATAAGGCAAGGGCAGGCCATCTGGGCTGCAGGCGCGAATGCTGGCCGTGCGAGCTGCCAAGACGGCAGCCGAGGCCATCGATGACCTGGACGGGCTTCGGATCTGGATTTCTAGGCCTGCTCCTGCTGCGCGATGCGCTCCCTCGTGGCATTGGCCAGATCGGCCAAGGTGGTGGAGGCAAGACGGCCGAGCATGGCCTGCTCCGCAGCATCGAGCTCCGCGCCGAGCACGGCGTGCACATTGCGGCCGATCGGACACTCGGGGCTAGGATGCTCGTGCATGCGAAAGACGCTCACATCGTCCTCCACTGCGTTGAGAATGTCCAGAAGCGTTATCTCTGCCGGGTCCTTTGTGAGCCGAGCCCCTCCGACGCCCGGTTCCACGGCAACGAGTCCGGCAGCCTTGAGCTGACCGAGGACGTTTCGCACGACGACAGGATTCACGCCGACGCTTCCTGCCAGAACGTTGGACGTGAACTTGCGCCGGTCCCCAAGGACGTCGAGGCAGAGCAGTATATGGACAGCTATGGGCAGCCTGGTCGAGAACTTCATGGACCCTCTTTCTTTCTGCAAACAGCGTATCACGTCATGGTTGTAATGTCACATATTACAACTATGGAGAAGATATGGCCTCGTTTGTTGTAAGTGTTGACATTACAACTGTCGCATGGCAAAGTACGTGTTGTAAGCGAGCCATTTACAACATACCGAAAGGACGCAGGAGACATGAAGATCGCAGTGGTAGCGGCAAACGGCAAGGCCGGCAAGCTCATCGTGAAGGAGGCCGTGGATCGCGGTATGGACGTTACCGCCGTCGTGCGCGGCGAAAACAGGAGCGAGGCCGAGAAGGTCCTCGTCAAGGATGCCATGGAGCTCACCTCCGAGGACCTGGCCGGCTTCGATGTTGTGGTGGATGCCGTGGGTGCCTGGACGCCCGATACGGTCAGCGCCATCACCGACGTCGCCATGCATCTGGCAGACGTGCTCTCCGGCACCAGCACGCGTCTTGTCATCGTCGGCGGTGCAGGCAGCCTCTATGTCGATTCCGAGCACACCAAGACCGTCCTGGATGTCACTCCCTTCCCCGAGGCGGCACTCCCCGTCGTCAGGACTCACGGCAAGCTGCTCGAGATGCTGCGCGGCCGTGACGACGTGCGTTGGACCTACGTGAGCCCCGCCGGTGACTTCCAGGCCGACGGCGAGCGCACCGGCGCGTACCAGCTGGGCGGCGAGGAGCTCCTGCTGAACGCAGCCGGCGAGTCCACCATCTCCTATGCCGATTACGCCATCGCAATGGTTGACGAGATCGAGTCCGGCAACCACGTCCACCAGCGCATCAGCGTCGTAAGCAAGTAGCGGCTAGCTAATCTCGCCGCTTCAGTACGCAGGGAAAGCACCGGACACGGTTTGCAAGAGACGAACCGTGTCCGCAGCCCCGCAAAGCATCGCATTTTTGCACACATCAGATATTGCTCCTGCATCTGTTGGCTTGAGCGGTGAAGAAGCCTTCTCCTGCCATGCGGGCGGAAGAAGGGAATTTCTTGTTGGCGAATCCCCAGAGCAAGTGCAACGACTGGCGGTGGCAGACCTCCCAGGGGCACTTCCACCTGAGACGCCTGCGTGGTCTCCGGCTGAGCGGATCGCATGCCTCCTGCACCTCGCTGCCGCTGACATCGCCGAGGCTCCCGCCCTTCGGGAACCAGTCCCTGAGAAGGCCATTGGTGCTCTCGTCGGTGCCCCGCTCCCATGGATGGCGGGGATGGCAGAAGCAGGCCGGCGCTCCCAGCGCCTCCTGGAGGCCCTCTGCATCCGAGAACTCCTTGCCCCTGCCGGGAGCGACGGTGTGTTTTGTCACGCAGAAGTGAATGATCGGGACAATATGGAAGCGCCAGCCGGGGCAATATAGATCCACCAGCACGGGCAATGGGATCAGCCGGAATCGGTGCCTGCGCCCTTCCTCGAGAGGCTGCCTGCAGGCAGGTCCTTGGTCCTGCAGGACCTTCCGGTGATTCGTATGAGGTGGCAGTGGTGGCAGAGCCTGTCGGCTATGGCGGATGCCGTCACCGCATTGCCGAAGACGTCGGCCCACATGCCTATCCCCACGTTCGTCGTCACGATGGCCGGCCTCCTCTCGCACCTCCTGGAGACGAGCTGGAAGATGAGGTCGGCACCCCGCTTGTCGGTCTGCAGGCAGCCCAGCTCGTCCAGCATCGGCAGCGACAGGTGCGAGCAGGAGCGCATCCTGCGCTCCAGCTGGCCCTTGTCGGCCGCGCGCCCGGGGTCCTCGACGAGATGCTGGCAGCCGACGAAGCACGTCAGCCTGCGGTGCCTCACGGCCTCCACGCCGAGCGCGACCGCGAGATGGGTCTTGCCCATGATAGCGCTAGCTTAGGTTTCACCAGATTGACCAACACGCTCCCCAATCCGACCAGCGCGAATGCGCCAGCCAAACCAGCATAGTTTCACCACTTTTACCAACTAGGCTCAGCCCCGAACCGACGACGGAGAGGGGTGGGGCCTTGGAGAGGAATCTCATGGCTGAGCTGAATGCGGACAGGGAGTGCGGCATCAGGCCGAACTTCTCGGAGGTTGCTAGGAGGTACGGCATGGACAGGCATACCGTCTCGAAGTACTGGAACGGGGGCGGGGCTACGCCGGATGACGGCAGGCACGGACGGCAGAGCGGGTTCGACCGCTACCGCGACGAGATCGAGGAGAAGGCGGCGCTGCCGGGAGTCACGGCCAAGGGCATCCACGAGCTGCTGCTCGAGCGCCACGCGGGCGACGAGCCGCCGGTCCCGGGCTACAACGCCTTCACGAGCTACCTGAGGGGGCGCGGCATAGCCGTCGGGCGCGGCGGCGCGCCGGACGCGCACCCCAGGTTCGAGACGGCGCCCGGCGAGCAGCTGCAGTTCGACTGGAAGGAGGACGTCACCATGCACGACCGCTCCGGCCGCGGGTACCGCTTCGACGTGTACACCTCGACGCTCGGATGGTCCCGGATGCACTACTTCGTGCGGTCCCCGACCAGGACCAGGGACGACCTGCTGGCCTGCATGGCGGACAACATCCGCTGGCTGGGCGGCGTGCCGCGGCAGTGGCTCACGGACAACATGTCGGCCGTCGCGACGCTCGGCGGCGACGGAAGGCGCTCGACGGACAGGCGCGTCGCCGCCTTCGCGCGCGAGGCCGGCTTCGAGCTTGCGCTCTGCCGGCCCAGAACGCCGCAGACCAAGGGCAAGGACGAGAGCGCGAACCGCTTCCTGTCGCGCCTCAGGGCCTACGAGGGCGACTTCGAGGGCTGGGAGGGGCTCGACCGCGCGATAGCGCGCGTGTGCGCGAGGAGCAACGAGGAGCCGAACCGCACGACCGGCCTGCCGCCGGAGCTGCTCTTCCGGAGGGAGAAGGAGGCCCTGGGGCCCATGCCCCGCGAGTCGGTGCTCTCGGCGCTGGTGGGCGATGTGTCGTGGCAGGTGGTGCCCGCCACCATGCTCGTCAGGTGCGCCGGGCGCGAGTTCTCGGTGCCTAGGAGGTGCATAGGGCACCGCGTGAGGCTGCTGCTCGAGCCGGGCGGGCGCCTCAGGGTCTACGACTGTGTTTTGTCACTGATAATCGTTACGGGGTTTGTCCTTCTCTTCTTCGCGACCAAAGGACAATACTCACTGTTGTGGGGACGGCGCGGTGGCTCGTGTTTAGTCTGACGCCCCAGGGCTGTCTTTTGC
>NZ_JAZGJP010000026.1:0-21644 GCF_036408795.1 Olsenella kribbiana | reverse complement strand
CTGCATGACCCTTCGCCATCTCGTCCCCCGATCCTCCGGATGCATCAGCCGTTCATCCATATGATGCAGCGGAGCGGCGACAGGAATTCCTGCGGTTATGCCGGAGGTCCTCAGCCATTTTATGAAGATAGCTCTTTTCTGAACGCCACGCAGCACCGGATGAATGGCTACTGCATCAGAGAGAATATCCCCGCTATCTTTCCTGGATATAGCCAGCTGTCTGAAAGATTCATTGCAGAACAGTGCCTCTTCGGCCAATGGCTGAATACTTAATGCCACTACGGCGGTATAAATAACGCACTATCTCTTTTGCCATGGCTTCCGAGACAGGGGGACATGATTTGCGGAAGCCAGAACAATGAAAAGAAGGGCACTGACATGAGCAAGCTTGACAATCTTCTTCTCACCAGGCGCCAGGCACTCGCAGCAGGAGCTGGCACCATTGCAGCAGCAGGCCTCTTCGGCCTTGCAGCCTGCGATTCTTCTGACACCTCTTCGAGCACCGCGTCTTCATCCTCGTCCTCGAGCTCGTCCGACACGTCGAGCGCATCGACCGACCTCGATATCGACGCCTATGACTCCCTGATTGCTGGCGGCGCCACTGCAGACGACGCAACGATTTCCGCAAATGCCTGGGCCAAGAAGATCAAGGATGCCGGCACGTTCCGCGTCGGCGGCACCCGCACCTCCACCCTCTTCAGCCTCCTGAACGAGACGGACAACAAGGTCCGCGGCTTCGATGCCGGCCTCTATCAGCTCCTGGCCCGCTACATCCTGGGCGACGAGACGAAGCTCGACCTCACGCAGGTCACATCCGATACCCGCGAGTCCGTGCTCCAGAACGACCAGGTCGACGCCGTATTTGCAACCTACTCGATTACGGACAGCCGCAAGAAGGTCATCTCCTTCGCAGGCCCCTACTTCGTCTCCCAGCAGGCCATCCTGGTCCTCGCAGACAACACCGATATCAACAGCGTCGATGACCTCGCCGGCAAGAACGTGGCTGTCCAGTCTGGCTCCACGGGTCCCAGCATCGTGAGCGAGCTTGCCCCTGATGCCAAGCAGCAGGAGTTCAGCACCGACGAGGAGGCACGCCAGGCTCTCGAGCAGGGACGTGTCGATGCCTACGTGATCGACGAGACGCTCCAGATGGGCTCTGTCGTCAAGAACCCGGGCAAGTACCGCATCGCAGGCGACCCGTTCGGTCCGGACGATCCTTACGGCATTGGCCTCCCGCTCGGCTCCGACGGCGTCGATTTCGTCAATGCCTGGCTCAAGAGCATCGAGGATGACGGAACGTGGGAGCAGCTCTGGAAGATCGCTATCGGCGACCGCACGGGCCTCGACAACGCCCCCGAGCCTCCTGTCATCGAGGCATAGGCACCCTATCCAGCATATTTCCTGGCTGTTAGCACACCATGAGGTTTCCGCTGCACCCGGGCGGAAACCTCATACTTCTAGAGACACGCCTTCTTCCAGAAGGCACCTCACAGAAAGGAAGGAGAGGATGCATGAGCTTCGCTGAGCTCTGGAGCGCCTATGGCTCGGACTACATCACGGCCCTTCTCACGACCTGGCAGCTTACCGCCATCTCGTTCGTCTTCGTTATGCTGCTCTCTGTCATCATCACGATCATGCGCGTCTGCCCCATCAAGCCGCTGCGCGTCGTGGGCGACCTCTATGTGCAGATCTTCCGCAACATCCCCGGCATCTCGCTTCTGATCATCTGCGTCTATGCGCTGCCGTATCTCAAGGTCCTGCTGTCCTACCGCGATTGCGTGATCATTGCGACAATCCTTCTGGGCTCTGCCTTCGGGTCGGAGAACTTCATGAGCGGCATCAACACGATCGGCGTCGGCCAGATCGAGGCAGCACGCTCCATCGGCCTCACGTTCACGCAGATCCTGCGCCGCATCGTGATTCCCCAGGCCCTGCGCTCGTCCGTGCTGCCGATGACAAACCTGCTCATCGCCGTCATGCTGACGACAGCACTCGGCTCCCAGGTCCCGCTCGATCCCAATGAGCTCACCGGCATCGTCTCGACGATCAACACCCAGGTCGCTGGCGGCATTGCCACGTTCTTCATCTCCGCGCTCGGCTATGCCCTGACCGCTCTTGCTATCGGCTTTGTCGGCAATGCAATCGACAAGAAAGCGAGGATCCTGAGATGAGTGCCACGACTGTCTCCATGCGCGACGCCCTCTACGAGGCACCCGGTCCCAAGACCCGCCGCCGCATCCGCATCTGGACGGCCATAGCGCTCGTCCTCGTCGCCCTGGGCATCTTCGCGATTGTCCAGCGCTTCTATGTCACAGGCCAGCTCGCCCCGAAATACTGGGCCTTCTTCACGCGCTGGACGACCTGGCGTTTCCTGCTCCAGGGATTTGTCAGCACGGTCGAGGTCGCTGTCACGGCAGGCATCATCGCCCTTGCTCTCGGCCTTCTCCTCATGATGGGCCGCATCAGCGAGAACAAGATCCTGGCCGGCATCTGCCATGTGATCATCAACTTCTTCCGTGGCGTCCCGAGCCTGCTTCTGATCTACTTCTTCTTCCTGGTCATCCCCCAGTACGGCATCAAGATGTCCTCGTTCTGGATGATCACGCTGCCGGTCGCGCTTGCTGCCTCAGGTGTCCTGGCCGAGGTCTTCCGTGCCGGCATGTACGCCGTGCCGAAGGGCCAGACGGAGGCTGCCCTCTCTCTCGGCATGAGCCCGCTCCACGTCAAGCTCAAGATCGTGTTCCCACAGGCTATCCGCATGGTCATACCTTCGCTCATCTCGCAGCTGGTCGTTGTCGTGAAGGACACGACCGTCGCCTACGTCGTGTCGTTCCCCGACCTCCTGCAGAATGCGCGTGTCCTCATCACGAACTACGATGCACTCGTCTCCACCTACTTCGTGGTTGCAATCATCTACATCCTCATCAATTACGGCATCAACCAGTTCGCCATCTCCCTTGCCCGGAAGCAGGGCTCCTCGATCGTGGCCCGCACGAACGAGAATCCCGTCTAGCAAGGAAGATAGGCAGACATTGGCAATGGATAGGAGCCATATGGATACACAGGCAGCCACAGTACCCGTCATCGAGCTCAGGCATGTCGAGAAGCACTACGGAGACCTCCATGTCCTGAAGGACATCAATCTCTCCGTCCGCAAGGGCGAGGTCGTCGTCGTGATCGGCCCTTCCGGGTCGGGCAAGTCGACGCTCTGCCGCACGATCAACCGCCTCGAGACCATCGATTCAGGCGAGATTTTGATCGAAGGCAAGCCTCTTCCCCAGGAAGGCAAGGAGCTCGCTGCAATGCGTGCCGATCTCGGCATGGTGTTCCAGCAGTTCAACCTCTTCGCGCACATGACAATCTTGGACAACGTGACCTTGGGTCCCATCGATGTCCTGCATGAGCCGAAGGAGCAGGCCAAGAAGGAGGCCATGGACCTCCTGGCACGCGTCGGCGTGGCCGAGCAGGCAGGAAAGGTCCCCGCCCAGCTCTCCGGTGGCCAGCAGCAGCGTGTCGCGATTGCCCGCTCCCTTGCGATGCATCCGAAGGCCATGCTCTTCGACGAGCCGACATCTGCCCTCGACCCCGAGATGATCAACGAGGTCCTGGACGTTATGGTTGAGCTTGCGAAGCAGGGAATGACGATGATCGTCGTGACGCACGAGATGGGCTTTGCCCGCCGCGTTGCTGACCGCGTCGTCTTCATGGCAGACGGCCAGATTGTCGAGGAAGGCACACCTGACGAGTTCTTCGAGCATCCGAAGAGCCAGCGTGCCCGCGACTTCCTCGACTCCATCATGGGCCACTAGCCAGGATATCCCGCACTGCACATCTGGCGCCCCGCATCAGCCGCAAACGATGCGGGGTGTCCTCATGAAAGGTCCTTTTCCATGTCTGTATCTTCGAAGCGTCCTCTTATCGGCATCGCTCCCCGCTGGGAGAGGAAGGTGCCGACCGCACAGGTCCCCGACCAGCTTGCCCCGACCGAGGGGATGGCAAGCTGCTTTCCTGATGCAATCATCGATGCAGGAGGCACGCCTATCCTGCTTCCGCTGACAGATGACGCAGATGCAATCAACCAGCTTGTAGAGCTCTGTGACGGCTTTGCCCTGCAGGGCGGCCCCGATGTGGACCCTGCCCGCTTCGGCAGCACCGAGCCATACGATCCGGCCCTCCTCTGCCCCGAGCGCGATGCCTTCGAGCTTCCGCTCGTGCAGAAGATTCTCGCTGCAGACAAGCCGCTCTTCACAACCTGCCGCGGCACGCAGCTCCTGAACGTGGCACTCGGCGGCACGCTCTGCATGGATGTGCCAAGCCTCAAGCCACGGGAAGGCATGCAGCTCTGGCGCCATGCCAAGGTCCTGACCGATCCTGTCCACCCTGTCGAGGTGAAGCCAGATACGCTTCTTGCCCATATTGTGGGAAAGCCAGAGATCCAGGTGAACTCGGCCCACCACTGCTGCGTCGGGAAGCTGGGAGAGGGGCTCATCCTTTCCGGCGAGGCAACAGACGGCGTGCCTGAGTGCATCGAGCTTCCTGAGGCACGTTTCGTCCTCGGCGTGCAGTGGCACCCTGAATACACGTGGCCGACACTCGCCTCAGACCGTGCGCTCTGGCATGCCTTCGTGGATGCCGCACGCAAGTCCTAGAATCTAGCCGCGCTTCCTCGAAGCGAATGCGTGCAGAGCCTCTTCAAATGTCCGCTTCTGCTCTTCGCTCCAGCTGGCCATATCATCCGACGTGAAAAGGACGCTCCCCAACGAGGCATCTGCCTCAAGGAGCGTCTTC
This sequence comes from Olsenella kribbiana, assembly GCF_036408795.1. Lineage (NCBI taxonomy): Bacteria > Bacillati > Actinomycetota > Coriobacteriia > Coriobacteriales > Atopobiaceae > Olsenella > Olsenella kribbiana. Next base: position 16,856 of record NZ_JAZGJP010000026.1, on the reverse strand, counting down.
TTCTGTGCTTCAGAGAGCTTCACATCGTCTCTCAGGAAGAAAACATCGGGGTCGTTGAGGAACGCCACGCCATCCATATGCGCACGTCCCCGGATATTGCCGAGAGCATTCTTCGTGCTCACGCGCTCACGGCCGGATATCCTCATGTACGGCGCGCCATCCCAGTCAAGCCCCACGTCGCAGCCGATGCGGCAGTACTCGGTGCGGCCGATAGCAGACATGATGGGCACGCCGCAGAGATCGAAGAGCGTGCCTTCAGGAACGGAATCCCTCAGAAGGTCGAGCGCGTCTGCCATGAGCTCGCCCCGGTTCTTCCCGCCATGCGGCAGGAGCGCTGCCGCATAGAGAAAGTCGAGCTTGAGAAGCCGGAATCCCCAGGTCCCTGCAGCAAGTCCCAGCACCTCATGCACATAGGAGCGGACTTCAGGGTTCAAGGTATCGAGCGCATAGCCGCCTGACCAGTGAGAGCCGCTCATCACGGGGTTTCCTGCCTCATCGCGCAGAAGCCACTCCTGATGCTCATGGAAGAGCCGAGAGTCCTTCTCGCAGACGAAGGGTGCGATCCAGAGCCCCGGAAGAAGCCCCACTGCAGCAATCTTCTCTGCCATGGAGCCCATGCCATGAGGGAAGCGCTCTGTGCTTGGATGCGTCCAGTCCCCTACCTTCGTGTAGCCGTCGTCGATCTGAAAGACCGGAAGGATGCCTTCGGGCACCTGCCTGGAAAGCGCTGCCTTGACACCAGCGAGGTCCTGCACAAGCTTTTCCTCATCGATATCCCCGTAGTGCCTGTACCAGCTCGTGAAGCCGACGAGGGGCTCAGCCGGCCTGCGCCTCTCCCCTATGCATGTCACAAAGCGAGCAAATGCCTCTTTTGCTGTTCCCTCCAGAAGGCAGAGCGCAAAGACGCAGATGCGCTCGCCGGGCTCGATGAGACGAGCTGGCCCTTCCTTTACGATCCTGAACTTCTGTGCATCGAGATCTTCCTGGATCGTCGTGAGCCCAAGATCGGGCAGGCATTCTCCGAAGAGGAGCGTCTCATCTCCGTAGCGCAGATATCCATAGCCTTCGCCGTGCTGATGTCCACTCTTGGGATTCTGGGGGCAGAAGCGGTAGTCACCCGAGGCATCGAGCACCCAATGGCGGATGGCCGCCTTCGGCGTATGGGCAAGGCCGGCCATCGAAGCATCGAGCGGACGCTCGCAGGAGTCGGTCCAGGAGTTGTAGCCATTGAGGAAGAGCGCCGTGGCCTTTTCCATATCTGGCTCGATCGTCGCCTCGACGGAGGCCACCATCAGAGGCTCAAGAGGCTCGATCCACAGGCGGCAGCCATTCTCTGTCTCCTCGAGCTCCGCCGTTAAGGGAAGCCTAGGCACTCCCGGCACGAAGACGGATGCCGTTCCTTCCTTTCCGGCAGCTGTCCGCCAGGAAAGCTTCCAGGAAGGCGCCTTCAGGATATGTGCGGGCAAAGCCATCCTATCTGCCTTCCTCTGCAGAAGCCGGCTCCGTGGCGCCAATCGTCCTGAGCACCTTGGCTTCGTGATAGCGCGTGAAGACAAGCCCTGCCACGAAGCAGAAGATGGTCGCGACGATTGCCGTGAGACGGTAGCCCATCTGTCCCCCTGCAGCCGTCGAGAGCGACGTGAAGAGGACCATCGCAAGCGTCTGCCCCAAGGTCATGCTGAACGTGCGTGCGGCATAGAACATGCCCTCGCGGTTCTCTCCAGACGCTATGGCATCAGCCTCTGCGATATCGGCAAGCACAGCCTGCGGAAGGATGCCAAGCATTGCCATGGGCACGGCGGCAAGCACGGCCACAAGGATGCCCCAGACAAGCGAGGGGATGCCGAACTGGCCGCAGACCGATGTCACAGCAAAGGCGAGGCAGAAGAAGAAAAAGGCGAAGGCAACAAGCTTCTTCTTGCCCATCTTCTTGGCCAGGATGTTCACCGGTGCATAGAACAGGAGCGATATCGCCGTCATCGCAGCGAAGAAGATGAAGGTCCAGGAGTCGTCGAAGCCCATGAGCTCCGTGACATAGTACGGAAGGCCCGTCTGGAACATCGTGATTGAGACCCAGTAGAGGACGTCGGACCCTTCGAAGATCTGGAACTCGCGGTTCTTGAAGGTCTTCACGACCGACTGCCCCATGGGAGTCGAGCTCGGCTGCGTATCGGCGTACTTGACCTCGTCGATCCCGAAGGCAGCAACGAGCATGCAGATGGCAGCGACGACAGCAAGCACGGCGACTGTCGCACGGAATGCATTGGCAGGGCCCAAGGCCGGCTCGAGGAAGCCTGAGATCATCGTCACGAGATATGCCATGGCAGTGCCGACGAAATAGGTCACAGAGATATAGGTCGAGATGTTGATCCTGAGCTCCTGCGTACGTCCGAGCTCAGGAATCAGGGCATTGAACGGCGTGCAGTAGAGCGAGAGCGTGATGTAGAAGAGCATGAGGCAGCAGAAGAGCAGGACATTGTTCGCCACCGCAGACGAAGTCCCCGGCAGCACGAACACGAGCACCGTCATCGCTGCAAACGGAACCGCCGCCCTCCTCATGAACGGGATCCTCCTGCCGTGAGGGTTGGCAAGAGAGTCAGACTTCGAAGCGATGAAGGGATCGATGAAGCCATCGAGCAGGCGTCCGCAGCCCGTGATGATACCAATGACGGTAAGGCCGGCACATACGATGCCCTGGGTGATGAAGATGGGCATGCCTTCTGCGACCAGGGTATCGGAGGGCATGTAGTAGTAGACGAGCCAGTTGCTGATGATGCCCGAAAGTATTGCCCAGCCAAGCTGTCCGATCGCGAAGAGGCGGATGGTCTTCCCATCTGCAAGCGGCCTGCTCTCCATGGATATCCCTTCTCGCAGAAACGTGCCTAGATCCTGATGAAACGCACTGCCATATCGACAAGGCAGACAAGCTCTGAGGGGCCTTCCTCGAAACGGTCGGAGGGGATCACATCGCCCCGGGAGATCTTCTCTGCCAGGCCCGTAAGCGCATGGGCAACCGTGCGGTAGAACGTTCTGAAATCGTCGATCTGCCTGACCGTGCCATCGGAGACGCCGAGCTGGTAGGCATCGACGAAGATGAGATAGAACGAGTCGACCTCGCGTCCATAGTCGGCAAGCGCCTCAAGGCCGACATGCTCTGCAAGCATCAGATGGTCGAAGTCGTCGAGGAAGCGCGCGAATTCCCTGTTTGCCGCATAATGCGCTGCATACTCGCGCAGCAGGCACTCGAGGCGGTCTGCGCCCGACATGGCAAGGAAGCGGTCCGATTCCACGATATCCATGATGCGGTCATTGAAGCGCTGCCAGAGAAGCGTCGCTGCCGCAATCGCAAGATTCGTCTTCGTGGAGAAGCGGCGATAGAGCGTGGCTACGCCGACACCAGAAGCATCGGCAATGTCGGTCATCCGGACCTCTCCCAGGCCATCCTTCAGGAAAAGCGCCGCTGCACAGGCCACGATATGGGCATCGCGGCTCTCTTCGGCAGAGCCCGAAAGGTCACGCATCCCCCGCTTCAGCAGGCTTGTGTCGAGACCTGCGTACTCCATTCTTGACTCCTTTGCCGCGTGAGTGATAGTCTGTCTATCACTTTGATAGTCAGACTATCAAGCATGCCGCCACCCGTCAAGGAGGAATCCATGGAGAGAGACGAAGACCGGGCGAAAAGCGCCTTCGGAAATGTCCAGGACGAGCACACCTATGAGAAGGCCGTCCGCTCCAAGGAAAGCTATCTCAAGCGTTTCGGCGATGACTCGAATGCGGTCTACCACCTTGCGGCCAAACCGGTGCCGGTGATCTCAGACGCCCTCGGCGTCCGGAACCTCGTGCTCTCAGGCACCGGAGATGCCTTCGATATCAAGGCAGATGCCGCAGCGGCACCCATGCCTCCCGAGACCTCTGCCACGCAGGAAGACGCCCATGGCGCTCCTCTCATTGTCGGCAATATCCGCATGGGATTCGGGCACTACCGGATTGCGATGGCCATGGCATCGGCTGCTCATGCGATGGGATACACCCCCTACTGGATGGACCTTGCCTCATTCAAAGGCTCAACAGGATCTGCTGCCATCGCCTGGCAGAACAGCCTCTATTCCAAGGGCTCGAAGGTCTCGCAGCAGGTTCCCCTCTTCAACCAGCTCTTCTGGGAGCCGCTCAACAGCGAAGGCTTCCGCAAGCTCTCCTACAACGCAGGCGACCAGAAGATGAGCGAGCTTCTGGTGCCGCTCTTCCGCGACATCGCAAAGGACACGCCTTTCATCGGCACCCATGCGTGGTGTGCACAGGCAGCAGTCCATGCCGGGATGACGCACGTCGTGAATGCGATTCCCGACAACTGGCCAATGGCGCTGCATCTGGCAGAAGGCTCAATCCACACCGTGCAGACGCCGAGCGCCTATCTTGGCTACCACCAGCTCCGCGGCATGGACCCAAAAAAGCAGCTTGCCCCCATGCCGGAACATGCTCTCTTCTATACGGGCCACTATGTGGACCACGAGCTGGTCTCAGCGATACCTGAGGACTGCAGGTCCCGTCGCGAGCGCGTGCTCGGAGGTGGCCCTGTGCGCTACCTCCTCTCTGTCGGCGGCGCAGGAGCGCAGCAGGAGCTCTTTGCTGCCATTGTCTCCCACCTCATCCCCTACGTGAAGAAGCATGAGGCCGCCGTCTTCATCAATGTCGGCGACCACAAGGATGTCTGGGAAGGGCTCGTGAAATCCGTCGATGGGCTCTCCGCTCTCGCTGAGACCCACTTCGGCGACTTTGCCGGCACGGAAGCCTTCGCCGAAGCAGCCTATGCAGGAGATGTCCAGGGCATCCATGCCTTCTGCGATGAGGACATCTTCTCAGCCGTCTACAGTTCCAATGTCCTCATGCACTGCTCCGATATCCTTGTCACGAAGCCAAGCGAATTCTCGTTCTATCCCATCCCGAAGCTCATGATCCACCGCATCGGCGGCCATGAGGCATGGGGAGCTATACGTGCCGCAGAGGTAGGAGACGGCACCTACGAGATGGACAGGACCGAAGAGGTCCTCTCGATGATCGACTCCTTCCAGCATGACAGGAACCTCATCTCGTTCATGTGCGACCGCATCGAGGAAGCGAACCAGATGGGCATCTACGACGGTGCCTATCGTGCGGTCGACCTCGCTGTGCATGGCCTCAAGTCTTCCTGGGCGAAAGCGAGCAGATAGAAAAGAAGCAGCGCCAGCCACTGAGAGCTGGCGCTGCTTTCATGAATACGTCTCGCATCTAGGCACGCATGCCCGGACCTCCCGGGCCGCCACCTCGCCCATCAGGACCTCCTGGACCTCTTCCGTCCGGGCCCCCACAATGAGGGCCACGGGGGCCGCCTTCAGGTCCCCGGCCACCACGCATGCCAGGATCTCCCCAGCCGGCACCTCTGCCCCAGCCACCGAACCAGCCTCCCATGCCCATGCCGCCACGGAAGAAGAGGCCACGGATGAGCTGGAAGCCCACCATGAGCAGAAGGACAAACATGACAACGAGCAATACCATCTCACTCGCCTCCGATACGCCAGCAGCTGGAGCGCCTTTGGTTCCGCAGCCCCGATGAACTGCCCTGTGCTGCTTGAACGTGGGGTGAGCATACCGTTTCTCAAAATACGAAAAATCGTGACATGCTCTGAGAACTAATACCTTTATGGCATTAGGCTCCAACAGATTCGTTGGTACACGTTTCATTGGGGTCTGCACAGCTGCTATCGCAGCTGCGACTTGCGTTCCCTCCACGTGCGTTTAGAGTGTCCTCCGCACGAGAGTCCACTTTGCTCATGCCGTAACGGTCGAGGTTCATCGCCGCATTCAGGTCACGGTCGATTGTCAGGCCGCATTCGGGACAGACATACGTCCTGTCCGACAGGGCAAGCCCGGCGTTCACGCAGCCGCAGGCAGAACACGTCTTGGACGACGGAAACCATCTGTCCGCAACGACAAGGGCGACGCCCCTGTCACGGCACTTGTATTCGAGCATGTGCCGAAACATGCCGAATCCCTCGTCGTATATCGCTCGTGCGAGCCTGTGGTTGCGAGCCATGCCTGACACGTTCAGGTCTTCGATGGCCACGAGCGAGTATCGCTCCGAGATGCTCGTCGTAAGCTGGTCCAGCTGGTTCCTTCGCAGTCCGCGGACGCGCGCATAGATGCGATTGACGCGTCTCTTCTGGCGCTCGTAGCGCTTGCTGCCTCTTGTCTTTCGAGACAGCGAGCGCTGCGCTCGTGCCAGCTTGCGCATCGCATTCCTGTATGGTTTGAGGCCACGGACGACTGTGCCGTCGGAGAAGGTGGCGAGGTTCTTCACGCCGAGGTCGATGCCGACGTGTTTCCTGCTCTGCGATGGCATGGCATTCTCTGGCACCTCGATGAGGAGGACCACGTACCATCGTCCGCCTTGGAGCCTGATGTTCATGCGATGGATGACTTGGCTGGTGATGCGTTTGTATATGTTCTCCATCACACGCACGCGCCCGATGCGGGGAATCTTGATGTGGTGGGCGTCCGCGACACAATGGTCAATGCCAGTCGTGATTGCGTACCTGTGATTGCGCTCCTGCCTGCGGCTCTTGTACCGAGGGAAGCCGACGCGCCTGCCATGGCGCCTGCCTCGCTTTGAGTCCATGAAGTTCTTCCATGCAGCTGCGGCACATGCGCAGCCGTAGGAGAACGCCTCCTTGGACACATCATGCCACCACGGGGCAATATCGTCTTTCACGTGATTGAATCGCTTGCGCAGTTCGTAGTGCGTGCAGCCCATCTTGCGAGACTTGTCGTTCTCCCACAGCGCATACTCGCCCTTGATTTCGTCGAGCGCCCAGTTGTAGGCAAATCGTGCGGCACCTGCATTCGATTCGAGCAGGTTGCGCTGTGTCGCATTGGGACTCAAGGCGAATTCGACCCCTCGGTATGCCAATTCGTTCACCTCCTCTGGCGTCTTGCCGGCCATCTGCGTCTCAGGCGTCTAGCATTCGACTATCGCCCTGATCTCTTTTGCGGACTTGCCGTCCTCGACGGCCGCTGCGACCTCATCGAACTTGTCGGCCTTCGCTTTCATGAGCATGGCATATTCAATGAGCATCCGTTCTACCCCGTTCTTGCCAGCCTGCTCGATAAGTTCATCGAGCGTCATTGCCCGTCTCCCTTCCTGTCCCTGCGGGACCGCAGGCCATAGAGCTTTTCCAGAGAATGATGCCATGAGGGACATCATGTCCTCGACAAGCTCCTCTTGCACCGCCTTGTCCTGACTCTCGTCTCGCACAGCGATGATATTGGTGCCATGCTCTGCAAACGCCGTCTCCAGATACTCGAAGCCGAATCGGGCAAGCCGATCCCTGTGCGTCACGTAGACGTTGCGTATCTCGTTGCGCATGACCATCTTGATGAGCTGCTGGAGCTTCGGCCGTTTGGCATCCATGCCGCTGCCGCATTCTTCGAGAATGAGCGGATTGCGCATGTCTTTGCCTTCATGCTCTATAAGAAACAGCGCCTGCCTGTCCAGGTCGCCATGTGACTCCTGGTCTTGGGAGCTGACTCGGGCATATACCAGATCCCTGCGTCCGGCCTCTTCGTCGTCGTAAAGCATGTTGCACTTGTCGAGATAGGCAAGCAGGCTGTCTCGTGAGAGAATGCGCCTGCCGGTGTCAGTGTGTTCGAACGGCAGCTCGCCACGCATGTCTTTCAGCTGAACCGCTCGGGGAGTGATTCCGAGAAAAGAAGCGACCTCTCCCGTCTTGTAGTACGCCTTTGTCAGGTCACTTTTTTTATACATTCAGAAACGGCCTCCAGACTAAGCGGTCGTTGTTTCATGCAAGAAAAGTGTAGCACGCTTCTTAAGAAGCGTGCTACACAATGTTTTATTTTTCGTATTATTCATTAACAGTTATTGAATAGTCAACCAGAGTGCGGACGTTCGCGCTTCCTTGAGCTGCGGTAATGTGCATCGGTGAGCATCAGATGGCGAAGGACCCTTGCGGTCTTCGGCCACCTCTCGTCAGCCTGCCTGGCCCGGAAGAGATAGACGTACCAGTTGAGATACTCCTGGAGGTTCGAGGTCTTCATGCCCACATAGCCCTCCACGAAGCGCCTTATCCAGGCACACAGGCTGTTGACCATCTTCATGCCCTCGAGATAGTCCGGATCCTCGGTGTCGGCCTTGAATGCGATGTTGGCCCCTTTCACGGCCCTGACGAGGGGGCTGTGGGCGCGCTCCTTGTCGTGGATGATCGTTGTCCCCTCGGCTATGTGGCCCTCCAGGGCCTCCCTGACCCTCTTCCCGCTCGGCTTCCCGTGCCCGCACACGACCGCGACGGGGTTCTTGTGCACGTCGATCGCTACGGATATGCATATGAGGTTGCGCGACAGCCCGCGCATCACGTGGTATCCGGCAGTGTTCTTCAGGGTCGAGTCCTCGATGTACATCTCGTCTATCCAGCACCTGTCGCACAGCACTATGCGCTCCTGGTAGGCGCCGAGCGTGGACATCACTCTGTGCCGCCATTCGAAGGCCGTCTGGTGGGAGATGCCGCATGCCTCGGCGGCGAGGTCGAGCTGGGCGTTGTAGCACATGAGCCGGACGAACTGCGCCCAGGCCGGAAAATCCTTCTTGGACCCCTCGAAGACGGTGCCGGTGAGCGCCGTATAAGTCCTGCCGCATCCGGTGCACACCCAGCGCCTCCTTCCGGAGGGGGTGGACGAATCGCGGCTGTTGTGCTCGTGGTGGCACCAGGGGCATCTGGGGTCGGGCTTCCAGGCGCCGGCTGCTTCGTCGAACGTCCCGAAGCCGATCTCCTCGCGGCACCTTCTCGCGGCGACAGCGGAGGCGAGCTCGGCGAACTGTGCAGCCGGAAGCTCCTCCACCATGCCGCCGTAGGGGTTCTTGCGGCGCGGCATGATCACTCATCCTGTCCGCCAGCGGGTCCATCCGTCCAGGATGTCGCCAAACACGAAGACGGATGGGCCCGCTGGCGATTTCGTGTTTGGCGATGCGATCATACCATCAGGCGTGCCTGGCGGCCAGGCCATTCGGGCCGCCTCTATCCGCACTCTGGTTGACTATTCAAAACAGTTAAGAACCCACCCCGATAAGGCCGATGCATATTCCAGTCCGGTACCATGTCTCAAGCTCAAAGCTCGATGCATGCTGAGCGTCTGCCAGATATCAGCTGAAATAGCCGCAGCAGGCTGCATGAAATAGCGAGTCTGGCCGCTCTTGACAGGAGGCGGTGCCGGAGCAGACGCTGGCATCAGCGAGAAACGTTCTGTCGGAGAGGAGAAGGCCATGTCGAGCTTCAAGACGTTTCAGCAGACCATTGCTGCCAAGGCGCTGGACGCAAGCCTTGTAGAGGCCACCTTCGAGAACGGCAGCGCTGCCATCCTCGACCTCTCCGGCATCAAGGGCCAAGGTCCCTGGGCAAAGCTCCAGGATCCGGCCTTCTTCGAGCGCGCACATGCCGCCTTCGGCACCATCGTCTGGCCAGACGGCATAGACCTCGCGCCCGAAGAGGTCTGGGTCCGCGCACAGAAGGCTGCCTGCTAGATACGAGGCAGTCCGAGATAGGCTCCTTCCGGAAGCACCGTCTTGCTCTGAAGGCCACAGGCAAGCACGAGCTTTGCCTGCCTCACCGCATCTTCCGTGCCTCTGTCTGCGGCGAGTCCCGCTGCAATGGCGCTCGAGAGCATGCATCCCGTTCCGTGGGCAGAGCCACCCGCGACAGGCGGAACCGATATCCAGGAGACGCCGTCCTCTTCAGCCAGGCAGTCATCGGCAAGTCCCAGATGCCCGCCCTTGAGAAGGACAGCGCAGCCGAAACGGCGCTGGAGCTCAGCAGCTGCAGCGACCATGCCATTCCGCGAAGCGATCTCATGTCCCAGGAGCTTCTCCGCCTCAGGCACATTCGGCGTGATGAGCGTAGCCAGGCGGAAGAGGGAGAAGAGCCCCTCTTCTGCATCCTCCTCGAGAAGCAGGGTCCCGCTCGTTGCCGCGAGCACGGGATCGACCACGATGTTCTGCGCACCGACCTGCCTCAGCGTCTTCGCTGCTACAGCAGCTATCTCCTGCGTGCCGAGCATGCCGATCTTCACGGCAGAGGGCACAAGGTCTTCGAAAGCAGCACGGATCTGCTGCTGCACAAGCTCGGGCGGAAGCGGCGTGACCACATGCACTGCCGCAAGCGACTGCGCCGTCACGGCCGTGGCTGCCACCTTGGGATGCAGGCCCATTCCCGAGATGGTTGCCACGTCCTGCGCCAGGCCTGCCCCGCCCGAGCTGTCAAGCCCTGCTATAGCGAGGACCGCTTTCATGCGGAGACGACCTTCTGAAGCTCTGCCTTGAGCTTCTCTGTCGCCGTACGGCAATCATCTGCGGCAAAGATGGCAGAGACGACTGCCCCTCCGGCAACGCCCATGCCTTCGAGCTCATGCGCCGTCGTGGCATCGACGCCGCCGATACCGATGACAGGAATGGGGACCGCCGCGCAGATGCGGGTCAGCTCCTCATAGGTCACATCGACCGCGTCGGGCTTCGTCGGCGTCGGATGGAGCGCACCGACGCCGAGATAGTCGGCACCTGCCTTCCAGGCAGCTACAGCCTCATTCACGGTCTGGGCAGAGACGCCGATGATTGCATCCTCACCCAGGATCTCGCGGGCCTTGCTGCAGGCAAGGTCCTCCTGTCCAACATGCACGCCGTCAGCGCCCACCTTCTTTGCAAGCTCGACATCGTCGTCGAGCACGAAGGGGACGTGGTGGGTAGCGCAGATGTCCTTGAGTTCGAGCGCAAGCTTCTCCGTCTCCTCGACGGAGGCTTTCTTCTCGCGGAGCTGGATGAAGGTAGCGCCTCCTGCAATGGCATCCTCGACACAGGAGGCAAGCGTCCTTCCGCGGAGCCAGGCTCTATCTGTCACGGCATAGCAGAGCATGCTCTTCCTGATGTCCGCGGCTGACCAGGGTCCGCGCTGGCAGGGTCCAAGCCTCTTCTCTCCCGCCATCAGAGATCTGCCACCTTTGCGGATGCCACAAGGTCTCTGCCCTGGACATTCGAGAGCGCATCGATCAGATAGACGCGGAAGCTACCGGTGCCGTCCTCTCCTGCCATGCGTGCGCGTGCCTTCTCGCCGCAGATGCCCATCATCGAGATGCCGGCAACCGTTGCCATATATGCATCCTCATTCGCTGCCAGGTAGGCCGGAAGCATTGCCGAGAGCATGCAGCCCGTGCCGGTGATGCGGCCCATCATCGAGACGCCATTCCTGATGGCACAGGTCCTCATGCCGTCGCTCACGATATCGATAGCGCCCGTCACGGCAACCGTGCACTTCCATGCCACGGCAAGGCTCTTCACGAAGGCAGCTGCCTCGGCAAGGTTCTCCTCTGTCGCCACGTCAGCAGCCGAGGCATCGACGCCACGGGTCGAGGACGAGGCTCCACCAAGCGTACGGATCTCGCTCATGTTGCCGCGGACCAGCTGGGGATGGTAGGTATCGAGCAGGTGCTGTGCCGTCTCGGTACGGAGCTTCGAGGCACCAGCACCGACCGGATCGAGCACGATTGCATGGCCCAGAGACGCTGCCTTTGCGGCGGCATGGTTCATGCCTTCGATGCTCCGGCGGTTCAGGGTGCCGATGTTGAGGTCGAGCCCATTGCAGATGGATGTGATGTCTTCCACGTCGTCCGGCTCGTCGCTCATGATCGGGCTGGCACCGATAGCGAGGACGGCATTTGCGCAGTCATTCACCGTGACATAGTTCGTGATGCAGTGCACGAGAGGCGACGTCTTCCTGACATTGTCGAGGCAGGCACCAAGCTCTTCCGTATTCATAGGTATGCTCCTCCATGCAGCGAGAAGCAGATGCTGCCATCCGCCCTGCTGCTTCATATGCTTTTCTTCTCTTCGCTTCTAGCCGAGGTCGACCGTAAGACCTGCCATGATTCTGTTCACGGTGCGGGCGGCGCACATCTTGCCGCACATCGTGCAGGTGCCATCCTCCTCAGGAGGCGCCTCCGCAATGATCTCCTTCGCACGGTCAGGATCTATTGCGCATGCGAACATGCCATCCCAGTCGACACGGCGGCGGGCATCGCTCATCTTGTTGTCGATGTCGCGGGCTCCCGGAATGTCCTTCGCGATATCTGCGGCATGGGCTGCGATGCGGGTGACGACGAGGCCTTCGCGCACTTCCTTTGCATTGGGGAGCTTCAGGTGCTCGGCCGGCGTCACATAGCAGAGCCAGTCAGCACCGGAAGATGCGGCGACGGCACCGCCGATAGCGGCCGTGATGTGATCATAGCCCGGCGCGATATCGCACACGAGAGGTCCGAGCACATAGAACGGCGCACCATGGCAGAGGCGCTTCTGGAGCTTCATGTTTGCCTGGATCTCATCCAAGGCCATATGTCCCGGTCCTTCGACAACGACCTGGACGCCCTTCTTCCAGGCACGCGTCGTGAGCTTGCCGAGCTCGACCAGCTCTGACACCTCGGAGGCATCCGTCGCGTCAAACGTGGAGCCGCCACGCATTGCGTCGCCGAGGCTGATTGTCACGTCGTGGTCATGGAGGATATCGAGCACGTCGTCGAAGTGCTCATAGAAGGGGTTCTCCTCCCCTGTTGTCATCATCCACCCGAAGAGAAGCGACCCTCCGCGCGACACGACATTCGTGAGGCGCTTCGTCTCGAGGAGAGTGTTGAGGACCGAGCGGTTGAAGCCAGCATGGATGGTCATGAAGTCGACGCCGTCTTCGGCATGCGCTTCCACGACGTCCAGGAAGTCCTGGGCTGTGAGCTTCACGAGAGGCTTGTCGTTGTAGCCGATTGCATCGTAGATGGGAACCGTGCCGACCATGAGAGGAGTCTTGGAAATGAGCTCGCGGCGGAACGGACGGGTCTTGCCAGAGTTCGAGAGGTCCATGATCGCATCGCCGCCATACTCCTCGGCGATCCTGACCTTTTCCCACTCTTCCGGCGCATTCTGGATGTCGCCGGAGATGCCGAGATTCACGTTGACCTTCGTGCGCAGGCCTGTTCCCACGCCGCAGGGCTTGAGTGCCTTGTGTGCCGGATTCGCAGGAATCGCGATTGTTCCCTTTGCGACACCGTCTCTGATGAATTCGTCGGATCTGTGTTCTGCCACTGCTACTGCGTGCATCTCGTCGGTCACGGTACCTGCACGCGCAGCATCCATCTGCGTCATGGCGCTCCCTTCGTTGGCATTACCCACATCAGGTTCAAAGGGTCGGGACCATCTGTCCCCTCTCAGCCGGTCCATGCCAGCTCCCCTCTATGTCAAAGCGGCACCTAGGTGCCGCGCATGGGGCATTGTAGCACCCTCGTCTGCCCTGTAAAGCGCGCAAGCCCGATTGGGCACACTGCCTGTACAGAGCCCCTGCTGCTTGGAAGAAGGCGGAGCCGGACATCATGTCCAGCTCCGCCTCGCTGCTCTTCAGCTGCTCTGCAGCCATTGCGATTTGATGCGCTCAGACGCGTCCGCGTCCGCCAGGACCGCCATCAGGGCCTTCAGGGCCGCCCCGACGTCCACCCTCCATGCCAGGACCGCCAGGCCCACGCCCTGGGCCTCTGTCGCGGCCCCAGCCACCGAACCAGCCACCCCAGAACGGACGGCCCCAGCCTCCCCAGCCGCCCATCCCGCCATAGAGGAAGCCTCTGAGCAGCCTGGCTCCGACCACAAGAAGAAGGACGAAGACAATAATCAGCAAGATCATGGCACTCGCCTCCCGGGACAGCCCCTGCCCAAGCCCGATGCCCAGGCCCACTATCCCACAGACAAGACTTCGAATGCGTCTTGATTGATGGATAGTCTCCCCATCCCGGATGCAACCGTGCAGATTACCAGACGGCACCATCCAACCGCTTCAAAGCTCAAGGAAAGCTGAGGGTGCCGCTCCTGTCCCATATTTTGCAGACCCTTACAGAATCAAAGTGGAATAATCACCCAGACCAATATTATTTGGTTCACTTGAAAACCGCTTTCATGTATGATATGGAGATTCATCGGATGCCGACAATCTTCGGGGTGACGGACTTGATTCCAGTCATAGACCTCTTTGCTGGACCGGGAGGCCTCGGAGAAGGCTTTTCAAGTGTCACCGACAGAAATGGATGCAATCTGTTCAAAATTGTTCTGTCAATAGAATGCGATACACAGACATACAGGACGCTGCGCCTCAGGTCTTTTCTTCGTCAGTTCTCATATCATGGCGAAGAGATACCATCGGAATATTGGGATTACATCAAGACCGGAAACGAAACCTATCTCGAAAAGCTCAAGTCTGACTTCAGCGATCTATGGCAGGAAGCCGAACAGGTTGCACGTCCATATAAGCTGGCAATCGGTGATGAAGCACCTGTCGAGTATGCAAAGCAGCGATTGAAGCCATACAACATTGCAGACAATCCATGGGTGCTTATCGGTGGACCACCGTGCCAAGCATATTCCTTGGTGGGACGCGCCAGACAAACAAACAAGGAAAAACTCGAGCACGATGAGAAGCAGGAGCTCTATAAGTGCTATCTGGACTTCATCGAAAAGCTCAAGCCCACTATTTTCGTTATGGAGAATGTGGTGGGCATGTTGTCTGCAAAGCATTATGGCAATAGCATTTTCCAGCTCGTCACGCAGGATATGCATGACGCGGGATATACACTACGATCGCTTGTTGTTGATGAACCCTCATCGCCCAAAGATTTTGAAGTTCATATGGAGCTCTTCGGTATTCCGCAGAGGAGACACAGGGTTCTGCTCGTAGGGATCCGAAACGATTATGCAGAGACGCTTCGCCAGCATGAGAATTCGGGCTTCTTCCTAAAGAAGCGCGAACCTGTCACGGTCCAAGATGTCATTGGCAATATGCCCCCAATCAGAAGCTCATACTCCTCGCATGAGGAGGATGCGTTGGGCCTTGACTGGAATGGCTACATCAAAGATGCTGCCCATCGCTTCATGATTGAAAGCATCATTCCAAATGGCTCCAGTGAGCTGCAGACCGTCATTGAAAGCGCTCTGCCGCAGTCCGACAGAACATCAGTGCTTCCTGAACCGGATCGATGCAAATATTCATCTTGGTACCGCAGAGAGTTTCCATCCGCTTCCGCAAACTTGCTTATTGACCATCGATCGAGAGGCAATATGCCCCTCGATCTCAAGCGCTACCTTTTCTGCTCAATCTTCGCTGCAGCAAATCGAAAATCTCCAACGCTTGAGCAGTTTCCTGAAGAGCTACTTCCTAACCACAAGAGCGCCGCTTTGAAAAGCAATCAAAGAACCCGATCGTTCACCGACCGATTCAAGGTCCAGTTGGCAGACCAGCCATCGACCACCATGACTTGCCATCTCTCAAAGGATGGACATTACTTCATCCATTACGATCCAAAGCAATGCCGCAGCCTGACGGTACGTGAGGCTGCACGTCTGCAGACCTTCCCCGACAACTATTACTTCTGTGGATTGCGGACAGCCAAGTATCACCAGATTGGTAATGCAGTCCCTCCTCTGCTGTCCCAGCAGATTGCACAAGTCACTGCCCGGATGCTAGGCATTGACGCATGCACATATTTCGACAGTCTGGATTCACGTATTGCGAGCCCTGCAAATCTCCACCTGTTCTAATGCAGAAGTCGAATAACGCATGAGCCGGCACTCATGGCCGGCACTCATGCTATCAACGTTTCATGAGATAGGGGCAACCAGCATCTCTCAGATTATCCATAAGCTTAGCTAGTACTAAGCATTGCTCATCCGAAATGAATCGTGAACCCGTCTTTGCAGAAACTGCCACCAGAGCTTTCCTCCCCTCATCAGATACTTCCACCTCACTGGCGCCAATCCATGAGATGACATCTGACCACATGCTTGCTCCAACCGAAAGCACGCGCTTCCTTGCCGCAATGGCATTGTTCTGAGCCTGCTGATCTCGAGCCTTGCTTTCCCTTGCCATTTCCTCTTCAGATGCGATAAGCTCCGATATCCAAGCCTCATCCCAATCAGTAACCTGGCCGCACAAGAATCTCAGGCACTTTTCCTGCTTAGCCCATTCCGAAATATTGCGATAGCCTGACTGCGGGCTCATCAGCACTTTGTCTGCTGCATCTGCAGCCATTTCCAGAGCCTCTATCAGTTTGCTGGAGATAGCCTGTTGTCTCCAGATTGTGTCAAAGTCAATTGACTTGTGCATATCCTTCACGGCATTAGCGAGGTAGGCGATGGCCAGCACCACGTGCTGAGAGCGATAGCCACCCGCTTCATACCAAGGTCGATCAGTCACGATTCGCTCGGTCTCGTTGAAGATAATCTTTTTTGCGATGGAATGCTTATAGAAGCGCTCATTGAACTGGTCAGAATCCTTATTCCAAGCCGCCTCCGTTAGCCTGGCAAACTCCGTAAAGTTTTTCTGGGCGCCACGGTTGACGTAGTAAGCCTCATCAGTCCAGACCATCAGGTACTTTGCAAGATCGGTCTTGGTGAATGACTGACTTTTGGGATACTCAGCCAAGAATTTCTTCTTACCCGCCTTTTTCAGATGGGATTGCTCATCACGATATTGACCGCGCGCACGCTCGTAATACCATTTGGTCTGCTGGAAGCTGCCCTCCTTTGCCGGTGCATATATTCTCCTCGAGTAGCTCTCCATCCGAACTTGGAAGGCGGAGTTTGAAGAGAGGTCAGCATCAGATACCTTATTCTGGCTATTGGCATATAATGGCTGAGGACCTCCGGCATAACCGCAGGAATTCCTGTCGCCGCTCCGCTGCATCATATGGATGAACGGCTGATGCATCCGGAGGATCGGGGGACGAGATGGCGAAGGGTCATGCAG
>NZ_JAZGJP010000025.1:0-23088 GCF_036408795.1 Olsenella kribbiana | reverse complement strand
TGCATGTCCCGCTCTCCGGCATCGCAGCCACGGCCACGGTCCAGCCGAAGCTTCCTGCGAGCTTGCCTAAGCCGTTTGCAGTTCAGGGAGCCTAACTATGCCGGAGGTACTCAGCCATTAAAGAGATTAACCGCCTGAGCAGTCAGGTTCAGGAGCTCTCCGACTGGGAGCGTGATGTGGTCTATGACCTTGCGCAGAAGCATGTGCATATAGACCTCGATGACGGAGTGAAGGTGAACTACAACAAGTTCCCGCATGCCTTGGCAAAGGTTCCGGGTCTCAGCGACTGGAAGTAGATGCTTTGTTGGTCGTAGACTGGGTTCATGTTATTCGTCTCCGCTGGCAAGAGAGAGTAAGGTACTCGATGGACGATCTCGACAGGAAGCTCAATGACAACTTTGCGGGCTATGTAGTCCGCAAGGACCTGGTGAAGCTTGTACGTGGCAATGCTGCCGTACCGAGCTACGTCCTCGAGTACCTGCTGGGACAGAACTGCGCTACGGATGACGAAGAAGAGATTCAAGAGGGCATCGAGCGTGTGCGTGACATCCTTGCTGCCCACTATGTGCAGCGTGCTGAAGCCGGTGCCATCAGGAGCGATATCAAGCAGAAGGGCTTTCAGCGCGTCATAGACAAGGTCTCTGTCGACCTTGTCGAGAAGCGGGATGCCTATGAGGCAACGTTCGAGAACCTTGGCATCTCCCATGTGCTGGTGACAGAAGACATCGTGAAGAAGAACCGCCGCCTCCTTGTCTCTGGTGTCTGGTGCATAGCGGATCTCTCTTATTCGGCAAACGAGGCAAAGAACGAGTCTCCCTATCTTCTAAAGTCGCTCAAACCCATCCAGATGGCCAACTTTGATTTGGATGGCTTCATCGATGGGCGTAGCCAGTTCACAGCTAGCGAATGGATCGATATCCTTATCCGCTCTATCGGGCTGGATCCGGCACAGCTGGGAGAGCGTGCCAAGCTCTTCCAGCTTACGCGTCTCGTTCCATACTGCGAGCGCAACTACAACCTTGTGGAGCTGGGCCCCAAGGGTACTGGCAAGTCCCATGTGTTCAGCGAGTTCTCGCCCCATGGCATCCTGATTTCTGGCGGAGAGGTGACGCCTGCCAAGCTCTTCGTTAACAACTCCAATGGCAAGATCGGTCTCGTAGGCTATTGGGACTGCGTCGCCTTCGACGAGTTTGCAGGTAAGAACAAGCGCCCGAAGCCTGATATCGTAGACATCCTGAAGAACTATATGGCCAACAAGAGCTTCAGCCGCGGCATCGAGCAGGTGTCTGCAGAAGCATCGCTTGCCTTTGTCGGCAACACAAGCCATGATGTCGGCTACATGATTGGGCAGACAGATCTCTTCGAGGACCTTCCTGCGGTCTACCATGATTCGGCCTTCATCGACCGTATCCATGCTTATATCCCGGGTTGGGAAGTCGATATCATCCGTGGCGATATGTTCAGCTCGAATTATGGCTTCATCGTAGACTATCTGGCAGAAGCCCTGCGCACGCTGCGTACACTTGACTACTCTGGCCTCTACAGGGAGCGCTTCGAGCTGTCAGACGATCTTTCCACCCGAGACCGCGATGGCATCCTCAAGACCTACTCTGGCCTCATGAAGATCATCTTCCCGGGCAAGAACGCTACAGCCGAGGAAGAGGCAAAGATGCTGGAATTCGCAATGGAGCTGCGTTGCCGCGTCAAGGACCAGCTCTATCGCATCGACGAAACATTCTCCCGTACGCACTTCCGCTATCGTCTCAAAGGTGGAACATGGCAGAGCGTAACAACGCTCGAGGAAGACAGCTACCCGCGTATCTACCACTCCCGTGACAGAGTGCCTCTGGATGGGGAGGACGTAGCACCTGCTGCAAAGCTTGCGCAGCAGAAGACAACAGCGGAAGATGCTAGCCCACATGCTTCCGAACGGAACGACATCCAAGCCGCTGATGCGCCAGAGGTGCCTGCTGTCTCAGAAGAGGAGGACGATGGAAGAGGAAAGGACGAAGCAGTCGGGCCAATTTCTCTGCCTTCTCCAGAGTCGAAACTGTTTGAAGGGCACAAGACCTTCCGTGAGAACCAGCGCGGCATCTCCTATGAGAGCCTGTTCGGATCCTATCTGGATGGAGTTCGTTCTGTCGAAATCATCGATCCTTACATCAGGAACTTCTACCAGTGCCGAAATCTCATGGAGCTACTCGAAGTGATACTGAGCCACTTCGACTATTCGGTACCGGAAGTGAAGGTGCATCTCCTTACGGCGCCGGATGAGCATCTGGACTCCAGACAGACAAGCTATTTCGACCAGATGGCAGAGTCCTTTGCACCCCTGGGACTTGATTTCAGCTATGACCTGGATACTACGCATACTATCCATGCCCGCCATCTCATCATCAACCATGAATGGGATATTCTGCTCGACAGGGGACTCGATATCTGGCAGCGCTTCGATGCGAATGATGCTTTCTCTGTCGAGGCTGGCATGCCTGTGATGCGCAGAGTGAAGCAATTCGAGGTCGTGTATCAGAGGATGAATCAGATTTAGGCATCGCAGCGTCCGAGCCAATAAAGAGAGCCTCTTGCCTTGCGCTTATTCTCGATTTCTGTTGCTCAATCATGCGGCCAATGATCTTGAGAGGGCTATCTGTGTGATTTAACGAAGCCAAGGGAAAACGAGTGGCATGAACCGATATGCATTTGGGCAAGCCTAGTTCAATGCTTGTCTCCCTGCTCGTATTGTCAGTACTTATGTATATAACAAATTATTTCTGATTCATACCGTACACGGTAAGAAATATGCCGTTTAACAGATGAATATGAACAGCTTTCAAGCTGATACACGTATGAAACTCTCAGATGTATAAGATGTATATAACAACAAAAGAAGGAGTCGCAGTGCGGTTGAACAATATAGTTCTGGTAACACACAAAGGCTTTGCTACGGGAATCCGCTCCGCGCTTCGTCTTATCATCGGAGATGCTTCAACAATCAAGATTGTTGAAGTAGATGTCGACGATGCTATGGACTCTGTATGTGAACGGCTAGAGAGTGCGGTAAATCAATTCCCCACAGAGGAGACGGTACTGCTCATAACTGATATTCCTGGAGGCAGTCCCACGCAGGCAGCTCTGAAGCTGAACCCTCTGCATCCCAATATCATCTGCATCACTGGACTCAATCTAGGCATGCTCCTTGAACTTGCTTTGCTTCCCATCGAGGAGAAGGAGTTTTCGGTTGCAAAGAAGCTTGTGAGAGATGCCGTACTTTCTTCCAGGAACGCTATTGGCTTGTTGGAGGACATCGCGAAATCGAGCGATACAGCAGCTGCTGATGATTCTGAATCAGATGAGCTATAAACGGCTTTGCTGTAAAAGGAGTTAACAGACAGGCGTCGATTTTGCAGAAACATGCATCTCAATCCGCCTGCAGATTCAGATTAGGAACTATTCGTTGGACTCGCTTGAAGGCACAATGACCACTCGTTATGACAAAGAGATTGGAGTGTTGGATGGTTGAATTGCTACGCGTTGATGACCGGCTTATACATGGGCAAGTTGCTGTAAGCTGGACGGCTTATCTGAGCGCCGATACCATTGTGGTTGCAAATGATGCTGCCGCTCACAATGATCTCATGAAGGCGGCATTCAAGATGGCAAAGCCTCCTCAGGCTGTACTTTCAATCAAGTCGGTTGAAGGCGCCATCCTCGTTCTAAAGAATCCGAAATACACCGATAGACACATGTTCGTTGTCTGTGCAAGTTCCGAAGATGCAGTGCGTATTGCGGAAGGTTCAGGAGCTATCCACAAGGTATGTCTAGGAGGCATCAGACAGACGGGGAATCGAAAGCGTATCTCTCCGCAGGTATTTCTGGACAGTTCCGATATGACTGCATTAGAAAGGCTGGAAGCGCTTGGTATCCAGGTATCGCTTCAGTCAGTTCCCGACCAAAGACCTATGAGTCTTGCCGATATCAGACGAATCTATCAGTCGTAACAGATCGATGGGACAATGCCGGCTACGGTCCTGTCAGTTCTGCATGCTAATGGCTTATGCAAGGAGGACATTATGGTTGTACAGGCTCTTCTTTTAGGCATTTTGGCAGGATTTGGAATATGGGATGGACGCGTCGCTGGACAGACCATGTTCGAGAGGCCGATAGTCCTTGGTCCTATTGTCGGCCTCATTCTGGGCGATGTGCAGACTGGCATCATCATGGGCGCTTCCGTTGAGCTCGTCATGATGGGTGTTGTGGGAATTGGTGCCGCTGTACCGCCTGATGTTGTCTGCGGCGGCATTCTCTCTACTGCCTTCGCAATTCTTTCCGGCCTCGATACGGGCACGGCAGTCGCACTTTCGCTTCCGATTGCTACTCTGGGTCAGCTCTTGGGAATCCTTGACCGCACCCTGAATCTTGGGTTTGCCCGGTGGGCTGACAAGGGCGCAGCTGAAGGGGATGCTGGCGTAGTCACAAAGGCTCTTTGGTCTGGTGCCGCTCTGTTCTGGATTACGTCGTTCCTTGTCGTCTTCCTGGGTGTACTTCTTGGCTCGCAGGTCATCGGCGACTTTGTCAACTGGCTCCCGACGTTCATCACGCATGGGTTCACTGTTGCCTCCGGCATGCTTCCTGCTCTTGGTATCGCAATCCTTATGACGCTCATATTCGACAAGACAAATGCTGCATATCTGTTCGTCGGGTTTGTCCTCACTGCTCTGCTCGGTATGAGCACTACGGGCGTTGCCGTCGTTGGTGGCGTTATTGCATACGTGTTCTACCAGGCAACGATTGTCCGGAAGCGCGAACTGGAGAGCATATCGGTGGCTCAGCTGGATCAGGAAGCAGACTCTGACGATTTGGATGGTGAATTGTAATGGCCGGAAATCTCGATCAGCCAATGAAGAATGGCGGCATTGTCACAAAGAACGATATGCGTCGAGTCTTTTGGCGCTCTTTCCCACTCCAAGCTTGCTTCAATTATGAACGAATGCAGAACGTTGGTTTCTGCTACTCAATGCTTCCGATACTTGAACGTCTTTACCCCGATAAGAAGGAGCTGAGCGCAGCGCTTGAGCGGCACCTTTCATTCTTCAATACAACTCCCCAGGTTGTGACAATCATCACCGGTGCATGCATTGCGATGGAGGAGCAGAACCGTCAGGCCGAACTTGCTGGCGAACATTACGACATCGAATCAATTACCGCCCTCAAAGCTGCCCTTATGGGTCCCGTTGCAGGTATCGGCGACTCCTTCTTCTGGGGGACCTTCCGCGTTATTGCTGCTGGCGTTGGATGCGGCCTTGCCCAGCAAGGATCGATTCTTGGAGCTATCCTCTTCCTTCTCATTTTCAATGTTCCAGCTTTGCTGGCAAGATACTATGGCCTGAAGATTGGTTATGAGAGCGGTGTCGGATTCATTGACAAAATGCAGAAAGATGGCACCATCGAGCTGCTGACGAGCTGTGCAAAGATACTCGGCCTTTGCGTTGTCGGAGCCATGATTGCATCGATGGTCACCTTCACTACGCCTCTTGTTATTACTGCTGGTGAGACAAGCGTAGAGCTCCAGAGCATCTTCGATCAGATACTTCCTGGCATTCTGCCGCTTGGCTTGACATTCATTTGCTATGCCCTTCTGAAGAAGGGGCACAAGACAACTTCTGTCATGTTCGGTTTGATTGCTGTTGGTATCATCGGATCACTTATTGGAGTGCTCTAGCTATGTCAAGTATTATGTACGACTATATTCGAGAGACGCCTGTCGTATTGACCTCAATTATTAATGACCGCAAGAGAATCTGCTCGTCTTTTGTGGAGGCCTTCAGGGACCGAAAGATCAAGACGGTATATCTCATAGGGTCCGGAACGAGCTATCATGCGGGTGTTTCAGCCAAGCTCTATCTGGAAGAGCTGACTGGATGGAAAATCATACCGATGTATCCAACCCGTTTTGCTCGCGATGAGAAAGTGTATGACCACGATGCGCTTGTCATAGGCATCTCGCAGGGAGGGCAAAGCCTTTCTACGGCAGAGGGGCTGGATGCAGCTAGCTCACGCGGTCTTATGACGGCTGCTGTCAGCGCAAATCCGGATGCCCTTGTGTTTGAGCATGCGCAAGTGAGTACGATGCTAGAAGTTGGCAATGAGCTTTGCGGAGCAAAAACCAAAGGCTATGGTGGATCCATTGCTACAGTAATGATGATGGTTACTGAGCTTGCTCTTGCAAAGGGGATCGTGACGGATGCGCAGATCCAGCCATATCTTGAGCGCATGAAGAAGGTCATCAACAACCTGCCAGCCATCTTCGAAGCTTCTGATGCATGGTATGACCGAATAGCTGATGATTTCTATCCTGCAAAGAGAATTATCGTAGTCGGATACGATGGCATGTATGGCGATGTGCTCGAAGGTGCACTGAAGATTCTGGAAACCGTGCGGCAGGGTGTTGCCGGATACGATATCGAGGAATTCTTCCATGGAATATATAATTCGATATCCGAAGATAGCTATCTTTTCTATCTTGCTTCGAAGGGTGACTATAAGCCTCGGACGTTTAAGCTCATCGATATATTGAGTGAATGGACGACGCACAACTATCTGATTGGCTCACCTGATGGTATAGAAAGTCAGAAGGCTTTTGACTGCATCGCAGACTTCGAAGATGACCCGCTCTTCTCTTGCTGGGAATACATAATTCCGCTCCAGATGGTTGCATGCAAGGCCTCTCAAGCACATGGAATAGACCCTTCGATTCCCAAAGATCCGCTGTTCCATGAACGGATAGGAAGTAAAGTACTTGATGGAGTGCATGACAACTACACTACTGACGGCAAGTGAGGTGTAATCATTGACGATTGATGCTGCAAGCAGCCAGGATTCGACCTGGCTGCTTGCAGCTCATTTCTTGAATGATAAACTCGACAAGACACCTTGAGATAGATTCATTGCCAAGAGCGGAGCCAGGCTGATAGCATGTCACAGGATACCTCATCACCTCTGTACCAGCAGATATATGCAGATGTAAAGGCATCCATTACTGATGGAACATATGCTCCCGGCGATCAGCTGCCAACCGAACAGGAGCTGTGCAGCAAGTATGGCGCCAGCAGAATCACTGTGCGCCGCGCGCTTAACGATCTTTGCACCAATGGTTTTCTTATAAAAAGGCAGGGTGTTGGCACCTTTGTGAGCAAGGTCCATTTCGACCGTCAGCTTCGCCATAGCGCAGGGGAGCTTCGCTCTTTTACGGAGCTCTGTCATGAGGCCGGCATGACCCCGGGAGCTCACCTTATAAGCCAGCAAATCGTTCCCGCACGTGATGATGAGAGACGTTTCTTCCTACTTGGAGAGGACGCGTTGCTGGTATATGTGCAGCGTATTCGTACTGCAGATGAAGTACCAATCTACGAAGAGAACATGTTCCTGCCATATGATGAATTCAGAGGTCTCATGGATGTGGATTTTGAAGATGCCTCATTCTTTGACCAGATTGAAAAGGTCAGTGGCAGACGGCCGATCCGCAATGTGAGCCTAACACTGGAAGCGGTTGCTGCATCAACCAATCAGGCTACACTTCTCCATGTTCCGAAGAAATCCCCGCTCATGTACATGAACGCAAAGTTCGTAGATGCTTCCAACGTACCCGTTGCGATTGGACGTCAGTATTATGTTGGTAGTCGATATGCCTTTGACGTATAGATAGCATTGCTTTGGGCTTAAGACGTGTGGAGAGCTTGCAGCATTGTTGGGTTTCCTAAACTGCAAGCTTCTCATTCGGCTTCTGACTGTGTGCCGTAGCTATGATCGGGGTGTCGAAGGACGGGTCGCGCTTGAGACACGTTTCACGGAGTAGATGAGCGCAGGCATATCCGGAGGTCTCGTAGCGCTACTTTAAGCAGAGATGAGTTTGTGTGCTGCATCCAAGTCTTTAATAGCTCCCTGAAATATAGCAGTCCCTGTATCGTAGATCCGAAACTACCTATGAACCATGGAAAACAATACCGTAGCACAAAGATGACTGTTCACGTATCGCGGGACTGAGCTAAAGGTTTATCAAACCGTTCACGGAGATGCAATGTAATAGAGACTGTTAGTGACCTATTACAAGACTGCAGCTTGCAGCTGCAGCCATATTCATGCACGTCTTTGGAGGAATATATGCTCAAGACATTGCAGCGACTAGGTAAATCACTGATGTTGCCAGTGGCATGCCTGCCAATTGCAGGAATTCTCATGGGTATTGGCTATCTGCTTGCGCCGAGCGCTATGGGTGCTACAGGAGTCTATACAACAGCGCCGTGGATGGTGACGCTTGGCACGTTCCTGATTGACGCTGGCGGCGCCCTGATCAACAACATGGCCATCCTCTTCGCTATTGGCGTAGCAGTGGGCATGGCGAACGAGCGCGATGGTGCATCTGCGCTGGCAGGACTTGTTGCGTGGCTTGTTATTACTACACTCCTGGCTCCGAAGACCATTGCAGCGCTTCTGGGCATTGAAGTTGATGCAGTCGATCCGGCCTTCTCTCATATCGAGACGCAGTTTATCGGTATCTTGGCAGGCATTATTGGTGCCATGTGCTTCAACCGATTCAAGAATCTAAGGCTTCCGGATTATCTCGCATTCTTCTCTGGCCGTCGTGCCGTTGCCATCGTGACGGCACTTGTCTCGCTCGTGGTTTCTGCCATTCTGGCAATTGTCTGGCCTCTGCTCTACAACGGACTGGTCTTCATTGGCACAAGCATTGTGAGCCTGGGTGCGGTTGGAGCAGGCATCTATGCATTCCTCAACAAGCTTCTGCTTCCATTCGGACTGCACCATGCCATCAACTCTGTCTTCTGGTTCGATGTGGCAGGCATCAATGATCTGACCAATTTCTGGTCTGGTACACAGACTGCATACGGGACAGGCATGTATATGACAGGCTTCTTCCCGTGCATGATGTTCGGCATCCCTGCAGCGGCGTATGCCATGTATCGCCAGGCAAAGCCTGAGCGCAAGAATCTTGTGAAAGGTCTTCTGGTGTCCGCTGGCCTCTGCGCTTTCCTGACTGGCGTGACGGAGCCGTTCGAATTCGCTTTCCTGTTTGCGGCTCCTGGCCTTTATCTCGTGTACGCAATCCTATACGGCATCGTGACAATAATTACGGTCTCGCTACCCGTTCGTGCAGGCTTCTCGTTCTCTGCTGGCGCAATCGATCTGTTCTTGAGCTCATTCACGCCATGTGCTAAGAATACCTGGATGATCATCCTCATCGGCATCCCGACAGCGGTCCTGTTCTATCTTGTATTTGCGTTTGCTATCAAGAAGTTCAATCTCAAGACACCTGGCCGCGAAGATGATGATTCGCCAGTTGTGGTAGCGCAGAACAATGCATCTGCACAGGCAAATACTTCTTCCTCCGATGAGAATTTTGCCGCAATAGCAGCTCGTATTCTCGAGGGGCTTGGCGGCAAGGAAAATGTGGCAAGCTGCGAAAACTGCATCACACGTCTCCGTATCGAGGTCAAGGATCCTTCGAAGGTAGCCGAAGAGAAGATAAAGGGTGATGGCGTCATCGGAGTCATGAGGCCAAGTCCACAGGCTGTGCAGGTCATTGCAGGCATGCAGGTCCAGCAGCTTGAGAATGAAATGGAAAGGCTACTTAAATGACGCGAAGGCTTATCGACTGCAGCGCTTCAGAAGTCGCAGGATTCACGAAGGGAGAGAAGCTCCAATCTCTTGCAGGCTGTGAAGGCAGAGTAATGGCTGCAGAAACTATTGGAGCTGTGACACCTCTCTTAGGTGACATCTCTAATGCAGAGCTTGCAAGCGCCCTGGGAGCAGACATCGTGCTGCTCAACCTCTTCGATGTGCTGCATCCAGCAATCGAGGGGCTTCCCGAGCATGTACCGGAAGACACCATCCATCTCGTGAAGAAGCTCACAGGCAGGCTCATTGGCATCAATCTGGAGCCTGCTGCAGGAGGGGCCGGCGGAACAGACAACATCTGGCATATGACAGAAGGCAGACGGGCGACGGCAGAGAATGCCAGGCGTGCACGCGACATGGGCGTGGACCTCATCGTCGTGACAGGAAACCCCGGCATAGGCGTCTCGAACGAGGACATCTGCGCTGCGCTCAAGGAGCTCAAGGCTGCCGTGGGCGAGGATGTGATCCTCGTCGCAGGAAAGATGCACGCATCGGGTGTTCTTGCAGAAAGCGGCAGGGGAGTGCTCACGCCGGATGAGGTGCGCGCCTTCGCAGATGCCGGTGCTGACATCATCCTCATGCCTGCACCTGGCACGGTACCGGGCATGACGGAGGAGGTCGTGGCGGAGCTTGTGCAGGAGGCGCATGCACGAGGCAGGCTTGCCCTTTCCTCCATAGGGACAAGCCAGGAAGGCGCCGATGTGCAGACCATCAGGAGCATCGCGCTCATGAGCAAGATGGCAGGCGTCGATATCCACCACATCGGGGATTCGGGCTATACCGGCATTGCCGTGCCGGAGAACATCATCGCCTACTCGGAGGCCATTCGTGGACGCAGGCATACCTTGAGAAGCATGGCAAGATCGCGCCTGAGATAGAGCGAGTAAAGAGGGGAGACGCTCTGAGGGAATGTCTCTCCTCATGAAGGAAACAGCTGCAGTGGCATATCTTGGCCGCTGTAGCTGTCTCTTATGTTATTGGTATGCATCCGCTCAGTTGTTATCCTTGCTCAAGCCCGATCGTCTCGAGGCCTGGCCTGTCAATGACCTTGAGACGTCCTCTGCCCAGGCGCTTCACAAGCTCCTCGCGCTCGAAGGCAGAGAGGATGCGAGATACGGTTTCAGGACGCAAGCCCACCGAGGCTGCAATATCCTCGAGCTTGAGGTTGATTTCCCTGTTGATGCAGCGCTCGTCACGATGCAGAAGATACTCTGCCAAGCGGCGTCTCGGATCCCTGATGCCGAGCATCATGATCTTCTCTTCTGCATCGTCGAGCTCGGTTCCAAGCATCTGTATCAGGCTCATGGCTACATCAGGATGTGCTGCCAGAAGGGCTTCGAAGTCCGCCCTCTGGATGCGGCAGAGCTCCACCTTCGTGAGGCATCCTACCGAGTAGTGATAGATATGATCTTCCAGGAACATCCCATGCCATATCGCCTGTCCGTCATGCAGCACATCCAAGACGGTCTCTTCGCCCTCGGCGTCGCTCCTGAATGTCTTGATGCGGCCCTTGCGGACAATGAGGACAGACTCGATCGGGTCTCCCTCATGCACGAGGATGGCACCTTTCGGCCATTCCTCGTGCGTCGCCCGCTCTGCAAGCTCTTCCTTGGCCGAGGTGGGAAGGCCAGCGAAGAGACGGATCTTGTCCATGCAGGTGCTCAGGTGCTCGCGGTAGGCACAGCCTTTGACAGGGCAGCTGCTGCCTGATATGCGCTTGTCTGTACCTGCATCCTGCATGCTGGCCTCCACTAGAACCTTCAGCTAACTTTTGTCCATTCCTATGATAGCGTGTGCCGGTCTTGATGCGGCAGCTTCGCGTATCTCTCTCCCCATGAACGTACCCGCTCGAGCATGCCTTCTACATCGAGGACGCCTTCTGCAAAGCCTTTCCGTATGAGCTCTTCAGGCACGAACTCGTCGTACTTGTCGAAGTAGGGGACCTCGCCTGGATAGAGGAGCTCCATGGGGTCAAGAGGCTTCGAAGCTTCCTCTGCAAGCACCTGGTAGAACTCTTCGCGGGAGGATTTCATGACAAACTGCATGAAGTAGGGACGTGAGGAGTCGAGGCCCTTGAGGCCGAGCTGGCCCGCGCACTTGATCTTGAGGAACCGTTCCAATGCCAGGAAGGCATAGGTGCCAAGCCAGGGGAAGAGCACCCACGTGCGGCCACCGAGGTTGATCAAGGGCTCGTCGCATACATGGGCATTGGCTGCGACATGGCGGGCCTGCTGGATGCGGGCACGTGCATTCGTCTGGAGGTAGGGGTAGATCGTATCCTCCAGAAGGACGCCTCTCATGCGCTCCAGGATATGCGTATTGATGTCTCCTGCAACCATGCCGAAATAGGCAGGGACCTTGCCCTTGACCTTTGTGCACTCGATCAGATGGCGCTTGTAGTCGATCTCCTCGATGACCCAGACAGCACCGGCAATGGCGATGCGCTCGCCGACAGGAGGTGGCTGCACGATCGTGCCAAGCTCCTGGGACTCGCTTCTGACCGTGAACTCCTCATCCGTGGCAAAGACCGCATAGAAGCGGAAGTCATTGATCTGCCGTTCGCCGGCGAGGCCAACGATGAGGCCGCCGCCCTCGGTGCGCTCTATCTGGTCGATATCCAGAAGATGCCTGAGGAGCACCTGGTAGTCCTCGAGAGACACCCTATGGAACGGCGTCAGGGTCAGCACCTCGCGTGCCAGCTCCTGCGGTGCCATCTCGCCTGAGCTTGCAAGCACCGCCATGGTCTGATGATAGAGAAGGCTATAGGGGAGGCCATCAAGTCTCGGCGGCTCGACCCAGCGATCCTCTAGATAGAGCTGCACCAAGGCTATGCCCTGAAGGAGCTTCCAGGGGATGGTTTCAGGCATCAAGGCTCTGGCTTCTGGCTGCTCCTCGCGCATGACGAACCACATCTCGGAAGGCTCGCCTCGCCTGCCTGTCCTGCCCATGCGCTGCAGGAAGCTCGAAACCGTGAACGGCGCATCGATCTGGAAGGCGCGCTCGAGGCGGCCGATATCGATGCCTAGCTCCAAGGTTGCAGTCGTGCAGGTCGTGAGCTTTGTCTCCTCGTCGCGCATGAGGTCTTCGGCGGACTCCCTGAATGAGCTCGAGAGGTTGCCATGATGGATGAGGAAGCGGTCGGGCTCTCCTGCTGCCTCGCAGTACTGGCGAAGCGTCGTCGTCACGGCCTCGCACTCCTCGCGCGAGTTGCAGAAGACCAGGCACTTCCTGTTCCTCGTGTGCTCGAAGATGTAGCCGATGCCTGGGTCTGCAAAGACCGGCGCCTTGTCGGAGGGCGCCTCTGCATCCGGAAGCTCTGGCTCGGGCGCTGCGTCTTCCGGCAGGTCTTCCTTGGCAGGGATGTGCTCAGGCGCTGCGACGATCTGAGGCATCTCGTAGGCAGGCTCATCCTCGTCTTTCGTGACACCGCCGAGGCCGTCTTCGCCACGCTCTGGTGCCTGCGGACCTGAGATGTAGAAGTGCTCCATGGAAAGGCGCCAGCGCTCCTTGGGGCCTTCGAACTTCGGGATCACGCAGTCCCTGCCTGTCCCCATGGACAGATACCTTCCCGTCGCGATAGGGTCGCCTATCGTCGCAGAAAGGCCAATCCTTCTGGGGTTCACATGGGCGAGGCGGCTTATGCGCTCGATGCAGCAGAGCGTCTGGTCTCCTCGGTCGCCCCTGAGAAGCGAGTGCACCTCATCGATCACCACATAGCGGAGGTCTCCGAAGATATGGGGGATGGCAGAGTGCCTATGCAGGAGCATGGCCTCCAAGGACTCCGGCGTGATCTGGAGGATGCCTGAGGGGTGCTTCAGCATCTTCTGCTTGTGGGACTGCGAGACATCGCCGTGCCAGTGCCAGACGGGGATGCCGCCTTCAGCACATAAGGGGTCAAGACGCAGGAACTGGTCGTTGATCAAGGCCTTCAAGGGCCCTATGTAGATGCAGCCGACGCTTGCAGGAGGGTCTTCCCAGAACTCCGTGAGTATCGGGAAGAAGGCTGCCTCGGTCTTGCCGGAGGCGGTAGAAGCGGTCAAGAGCACATTCTCGTCGGTGTCGAAGATGGCCTTGGCAGCTGCCACCTGCACGGCTCTCAGGTTCTGCCAGTTCGAGCTATAGATGTAGTCCTGGATGAAGGGTGCATAGCGCGAGAAGACATCCATGGACTAGATCTCGAATTCCGAGAAGCGGTCATGCTCTTCTGCAGGTGCTGCAGAAGAGGCAGCGTGCTTCTTCTTTGCGGCAGCCTCGACAGGAGCATCCACCGGGGCCTTCAGGAAGTCGCCCTGGATGAGGTCGTCTGCCTTCATACCGGGGTTCTGGCAGAGGATATCCAGGAGCTCGATGAAGTCGCGGATGACCTCGCGCGGCGTCAGATGGGAGTCTGCACCGACGCGCTCGAACTCGGCAGCAAGGAACTGCACGAGGCTCTCCTGTGTGATTGTCCTCGTATAGCCGAAGAGGCCTGCGTGGATGTCCGCGAGCTTCTCCACGAGCACAAGGAGCTCCTCGTGGGTGAGCGGCTCGAGATGGATGACCGGGGCCAGCATGTCCGAGAGGCCGCCCTGCGCGAAGCGCCCCTGCGTGAGCCTCGAACGCAATGCCTCGTAGGAGTAGAGGCCGCGCCTCCTGTCCTCGATCGTCTGGGGTGTGCCGCCCATGATGATGCCGAGATAATGGGCCTTGCCCTGGAGCGTGTCGTTGTACATCGTGAGGATCTTCTCGTAGTTGTACTGGCGGCTCACGGCATTCGGAATCTTGTAGAGGTTCACGAGCTCATCAATCAGGATGATGAGGCCCTCATATCCTGCAGCCTTCAAGAACGTGGCAAAGACCTTGAGGTAGTCATACCAGTCATCGTCGCCGATAACGATGTTGACGCCGAGCTCCTGGCGTGCCTCCGTCTTCGTGCGGTACTCGCCACGGAACCACTTCGTGACGAGGGCCTTCTTCTCGTCGTCGCCCTCGATGCTTGCATGCCAATACATGGTGAGAAGGCGTGCAAAGTCATAGCCATGCACGAGCTCCTGGATCTGGCCCATGACCGCCATGATCCGCTTCTCCATGGCAGCCTCGAAGCCAGGAGCATCTGGCGCCAGCCCGTCTTCCATCGTGACCTGTGTCTGGATGTTCGAGACCCAGCGGTCGAGCACGAGGTTCAGCGCTCCGCCATCAGGCCTTGTCTTCGTCGAGAGGTTGCGGATGAGCTCTCTATAGGTAGCAAGGCCCTGACCGCCCGTGCCCTGGAAGCGGCGCTCAGGGGAGAGGTCGGCATCGCAGACGACGAAGTTGTTGCCCATTGCATGGTTCCTGATGGTCTGCAAGAGGAAGCTCTTGCCCGAGCCATAGCGGCCCACGAGGAAACGGAAGGAGGCGCCTCCCTCCTTCACGAGCTCTAGGTCATGGAGCAATGCGGCAATCTCGCGTTCGCGGCCGACCGTGATATAGGGGAGGCCGACGCGCGGGACGACGCCGCCTTTGAGGGAATTGATGATGACAGCGGCAATGCGCTTCGGCACGCGCGGGGCTGTCTGGTTCTGGTCACTCATGCACAAGAGCCTTTCTGAGATCTTCTGCGTAGTCTTCTATCGGTACGGGTCCGTCATCTGAGAACTCGAAGCATACATCGCCCTCGAGGTCGAAGAGCTTCTCGTTCATGCTGTCGATGAGCATGTCCAAGGTAGCGGGCGTAGCGGACACGATAGCTGTGTAGTCCCTGCCATCCAGCAGTGCCAGGGCAAGGTCGTACTCGGTATCCGTGAGCCCGAAGGGATGCGCTGCTTCTGCCTGCCTGGCAGGTGCAGCACCCTTTGTGCCTTCCTGCAGTACAGTTGGCGTTTCTGCAGCGGGAGCTGGGGCAGGGGCTGGTGCAGCTGTCGGAGCAGCAGGAGCGGGAGCCTCTGCAGGCACCGGTGCGACAGCAGGCGCCGTGACGGGGACTGCGACATAGCCTTCGCGCTCTTCGTCGACGAGGAGCGCTTCCTGCGTTACGTGCGCAGCGCTCCTGATGGAGGAGAGCTTCGAGAGGTCGACCTTGAAGCGCCTCTTCTCTGCCGCTTCCTTTGCCTTGGCAGCTGCCTCCTCTTCTTCCTTCTGGGCTGCTATCGCATCATCGATCATGCGCAGCATGTACTTCGGGAGGTTCTGCGGCTTCAGGGCATGGCCAAAGTCCCAGGCAAGGCGCATCTCTCGGTCAAGCTCGCGGAAGATGCGGGCAAGCTCGCGGCTCTTGTCCGGGTAGCTGCATGGCTCATGCACGACCCAGGTGCCCCGCTCATAGACAAGATAGGTTCCGGGTGCTGCATCGAAGCGCCTTCCCTCGGCACCAAGATCCTGCCTTATGGGTGCGTGGTAGAAGGGGAGCACGATCGAGCGGTAGGGGATGCCTACCGTGCCATCGATGAGGTTCTGCTTCCTCCTCTTTGCGCAGTGGAGCACATACGCATCGAAGAGTCTTCTTGTCACGGCTGCTGCACGTTCCTGGTTCTTGCGGAAGAACGGGGAGCGGGTGGGGTCGAAGGTCGAGATGCCGGCAAAGGCCTCGAGGAGCTCTGCGTCAGAGGGCGGCTCTATGCCATATTCCAGGTTGGGAGCCTCTCGCCCCTCCTTCTCATAGACCGCATTCTGTGCCCTGCGGAGGGTGGCCACATGGCTGAAGAAGGCAAGCGCATCATCCGAGAAGTAGGACTTGGGGTCGATGCCAGAGAATATTGCATAGTCATGCCTCAGAGACCTCAGCGCGTCTCTTGTCATGTTCCAGATCTCTTTGTCGCTGAAGAGCTTCAGGAGCTGGTCAAGCTCAGAGAGGATCTCTTCCGGTCCCATATCCGTGGCACCGACGATGAGCTCATAGGCATAGAGAAGGGCGCAGCAGCCGGGGGCTGCCTCCCTCATGCCCTCACGCCAGAGGGTCCTCCAGCGGAAGTAGTCACGGAGCTCTGTATTGTTGAGGGAGCTATAGGTCGGACGGTAGATCTGCCGCCAGCTATGGTCAGGGAAGGCGCGCTCCTCCGTATAGTCCTTCGCAAGCATGATCTGCTTCTCGAAGACCTCAGGGCTGTCCTGGTTCCTGCCTGCCTTCTTCTCGAGGGCACGGAGATCCCTGAGCGTCTCTGTGAGCGGTGCGGGGCGCCTTTCCTGTGGCTTGTATCCGCCATAGCTGTCATAGTAGCTGCTGCGATACGTTGCTCCATAGCTGCTGTAGCCGCTATTGGCCGACCCTGATGCCATCGTCTCTGCGCTGAACCAGTCCGGGCTCTCGAGATTGGCATCGAAGTCGTCAGCTTCTGCGCCATAGCCGAACGTATCGGTATCGTTTGCAAATCCGTCAGACGCGAAGTCGATTGCCCCCGTGTCATATGCCGTGCTCGGCGATGTGTGGGCTGGAGCGGTCCTCTGGGCAGGCTTGAGCTCATCCCTTGAAGGGATGGCTTCGTCTGATGCTTCCTCATCTGCATTCACGAAGCGTGCCGCTTCGGGGAAGAAGCGCTCGAACGTGCCGGAATCGGTGAGATCTGCCTTCTTCGATGCTTCGATGAGCTGGCTTCTGCGTCTGCGGGTGGGGTCTATGGGGTTTGAGGGAACAGCGGAGCTCTTCGTTACTGCTGCAGGTTCGGCAGGCTTTGAGGCGTCAGCTGCTGCCTTCTTATTCAGGAAGTCGGAGCCACGCATGATGAGAGGCTCATCTTCAGCGGTCTGGGCAAAGGATGCCTCGCCGCGGAGCTGCCTGCGCATGTCTTCCAGAAGACCGTCCAAGATATTGTCCCATTCCTCTCTGGAACGTCTCCTTGCCATCCGCTGCACCTCCTGCACAGACCCGAATTTTCCTATACAGAATCCATTCTACACGCTTGCACGCATAAGAACGTCTGTACGTAGAACCTTTACGGATTCCTGCGCGCCAGATATGCCGCATTCCGGCTTTCATGTGGCCACATCCCGAGAGAAGGGGAGAAGAGAGTTTCTGTCTCCTTTCAGCGGGTATATAGCCGGCGAAAGCGAGAGGTGAGGGCAGTGGAAAGAACGCATGCAGAGAAGAGCACGACCGGAAGGCTCAGGCGGCATCTTGCAAGCCTCTTCAACGTGCGTGAAGGCAGGGCTTCCTTCGAGGAGATCCGCCGCCGCTTCGTGAATGGCTCGCGTCTTGATGGTCCCCATCTCTGCATCCTCATCGTTGCAATGCTCATCGCCTCGATCGGCCTCAACACGAACTCGACCGAAGCCATTGTCGGTGCCATGCTGATCTGCCCGCTCATGGGCTCGGTTTTGGCCATCTCCTATTCGGTGGCAACGCTCGACCGGCACACGCTCGGAGACGCACTCCTGGGTCTTGCCATACAGGTTGCCTTCTGCCTTGCGACCTCGACCCTCTACTTCGTGCTGACGCCTCTTTCCTATGAGACGAACGAGCTCCTCACGAACTCGACGCCCACCGTCTGGGATGTGCTCATCGCCCTTGCCGGCGGCTTTGCGGGAGGCCTGGGAAACTCCCGCAACCAGGAGCCGACGACACTCATTGCAGGCGTTGCGGTCGCAACAGCCCTGATGCCGCCGCTCTGCGCTGTCGGCTACTACCTCTCCATCAGAAACATCGTCCAGGCATTGAGTGCCTTCTATGAGTTCGCGCTCAATGTCGTCTTCATCGCCTTTGCGGCAGAGATTGTTCTTCTGGCCCTGCGCATCCCGCTCTGTCCGGCTGCCGCGGCACGTGCCGATTCCGAGCGCTCTGCCAAGCGCATCCGCCGTACCCTCATCATCGCTACGGCGCTCTTCGCCGTGCCGTGCATATTCATGACAGCAGACATGGTGAGGCAGGCTGCAGCTACCAACGATGCTGCTACCGTGAGCTCTATGGATACCTATGAGACGCAGCTCACGGCGCAGGAGCTTCAGGCCGCGTGCCCTGCCGTCACTGAGTACCACGTCGGCACCGAGTTTGTCTCCGGAGGCGATACGCCGTCCCAGCAGGTCGTAGCCACAGTGGAAGCAGACCGTGCACTCACGACAGGCGAGAGGCAGCAGATCAAGAACCTCATAGAGATCCATGTGCCTCAGGTGAAGTCCATCAATTTCATCGACGGCACCGATTCAGAGTCGTAGGGTAGGCACGGAACGACTCAGAGGAAGGGGCAGAACATGAAGGTACAGATTCTGGAACTCGTCGAGGGTGCTAAGAAGGCAGAAGGCCTCACTGTCGTGATCGATGTGTTCCGTGCCTTTACGCTCGAGCCCTATCTCTTCAACCAGGGCGCAGAGAAGATCTATCCGATCGGCTCTGTCGAGGATGCCCTGGCGCTCAAGCGCGAGCATCCGGAGTATGTGAGCTTCGGCGAGCGCGGGGGAGCGCAGGTCGAAGGCTTCGAGTATGGCAACTCGCCCGTCCAGGTAGCGGGCGTGGACCTTACAGGCAAGACCTGCATTCACACGACCTCTGCTGGCACACAGGGCATCGTGAATGCCACAGGTGCTACCGAGGTCGTCTGCTCCTCTCTTGCGAATGCAGCGGCGACGGCACGCTATATCAAGCAGAAGAACCCTGAGACAGTCTCCATCGTCGCAATGGGCAATGCCGGCGTGGCAAGGGCTGATGAGGATGTGCTCTGTGCCCGCTACATCAAGGCGCTCCTCGAAGGGGAAGACCCCAAGGTGGCACACCTTGCCTGCCAGAGGGAAGCGATAGGCTTCGACACCACCTGCGGTGCCAAGTTCTTCGATCCCAAGCGTCCAGAGTTCCCTGTCAAGGACTTCGCATACTGCGTCGATGTGGACCGCTTCGACTTTGCGATTTCTGTCGGCCATGATGCAGAAGGCAGGCTCGTGAATACGCCCGTCAGGCTGTAAGAGCAGAAA
This sequence comes from Olsenella kribbiana, assembly GCF_036408795.1. Classification (NCBI taxonomy): domain Bacteria; kingdom Bacillati; phylum Actinomycetota; class Coriobacteriia; order Coriobacteriales; family Atopobiaceae; genus Olsenella; species Olsenella kribbiana. The sequence goes on along the minus strand of NZ_JAZGJP010000025.1, from coordinate 3,546 downwards.
GACAGAGCAGGAAACGCAGCAGGGCGCCCGGCAGATGCCGGACGCCCTGCGTCATGTCTGTGTGTATGGAACCTACTTCCTGTCCGAATCCACGTTGTAGCCGCCGCCCAGCGTGTAGCGCTTTGCAGCATGCAGCATGTTGACCTCGGCAAGTTCGAGCTTGCCGTCAATGTAGGGCTGATACATCGTGTCGATTGATGCCACACCCATGGAGCAGCCGCTGCAGTTCTCGCAGCTGCCATCGGCACAGAATGACAGACCCTTGCGGATGATCTCTATCCGCTCTTCGCGGGTCGTGTCTTTGATAAGGACGCTCTTCATATGTGCAGCTCCTCTCCTGGAACTGAGTTGTGTTCTACAGGAATTATTCCTCTTAAGGCAGCGCTCTTTCTTGTGAAATGCCTCTCTCCATGCAAGAGATGGAGAGGAGGTGAGCTCTCGACGAGATTGAGCCGTCCCAGCATCTCCTCAGGCTCTTCGGGAGCGAATGCATGGTCCATATCTCAGAAGCGTCAGCGGACACCAGCAGGATTGAGCTTCGCAATCGAGCCGGGCATGATGGACGTTCCAAGACTTCACGCATCTCTTCTTCGTGCCGCGCGCATCGTACGAGACTTCTCGCGAGAGATGACATCCCCTGCCTGCAGGTCAGCAATGTCCCGGGCGATTCCGCCCGAGATGGAAAGCTCAGGTTCATGCACTGCATGCTCCTTCATGCCTTCAGCTGAAGGCATGAAGGGAATCCTGCGTCCGCGTATGACCGCCCGTGCAAAGATGGCAAAAGTCTCGGAGGGGGACAGACCTATCTCGCGGCACACCTCCGTGAACTCTCTTTCGAGATCCTCGTCGCTATCGGCAGTCATGGCCATGCGCAATCCAATCTCTGGACGATGCATCTATCGTACGCATCGCTGGCATCTATCGAACGTGTCTTTCGCCGGGAGCGGCAGGGCGGAAGAATTGCTGTGCCAACCATACACGCAATGAAGAACTGTCGTGCAGAAAGCAAGCCGCTCCGCATTGTCGTCTTGGGGAGCCAGAAAGCGAAAACCTAAGCGCTTCAATATCAGATTTTATGCCTCATCTTGAATAGATGCATTTTCAGCGGGTACATCGATAAAAGTATGGAGAGGGCAGGACATAGCTGTCCTGCAAGGCAATGTGAGAGGATGCATATGAAACAGTTCAAGACTGAGAGCAAGAAGCTTCTCGATCTCATGATCAATTCCATCTATACGAACAAGGAGATCTTCCTCCGCGAGCTCATCTCGAATGCATCGGATGCTATCGACAAGCTGAGCTTCGAGAGCCTCACGAATCCGGATGTGAAGGTGGACCAGAGCTCCCTTGCCATCCGTCTTTCCTTCGATAAGGATGCCCGCACCATCACGGTCTCCGATAACGGTATCGGCATGACCAAGGAAGAGCTCGACAAGAACCTCGGCACAATCGCCCATTCTGGCTCCGAGCAGTTCAAGGAGGAGAACGCTGAGCGCCAGGGCTCCGATATGGACATCATCGGCCAGTTCGGCGTCGGCTTCTATTCTGCCTTCATGGTCGCGAAGAAGGTCCGCGTCGTGAGCCGTGCATATGGTGCGGATGCTGCCTATGCGTGGGAATCTGACGGCGTCTCCGGCTACACGGTAGAGGAGGCCAAGGAAGGTGAGCGCTCGAGCGCTGACGACCACGGCACCGATGTGATCGTATATCTGCGGGATTCCACCGAGGAAGACGATACGGACAAGTATCTCTCCGAGTGGGGCCTGCGCGAGCTCGTCGAGAAGTACTCGAACTATGTGCGCCACCCGATCCAGATGATGGTGACAAAGAGCCGCCAGAAGCCGAAGCCGGAAGATGCAGGCGACGACTACAAGCCCGAGTACGAAGAGTACCAGGAGCTCGATACGCTGAACTCCATGACGCCGATCTGGAAGAAGCGCAAGGGCGAGGTCGAGCAGAAGGACTACGACGAGTTCTATACGTCGACCTTCCATGACTGGGCAAAGCCGGCCCGCACGATCAGCTTCCACGCTGAGGGCACGATCTCCTATGACGCGCTGCTCTTCATCCCGTCTGAGGCACCGTTCGATCTCTACAGCAAGGACTACCAGAAGGGCCTTGCCCTCTATAGCTCGAATGTCCTCATCCAGGACAAGTGCGCAGACCTGCTTCCGGACTACTACAACTTCGTCCGTGGTGTCGTCGACTCGCCTGATGTGAAGCTCAACATCTCCCGTGAGACGCTCCAGCAGAACGCACAGCTCCGTGCCATCGCACGTCGTGTCGAGAAGAAGATCACGTCCGAGCTCCAGGATATGCGCGACAATGACCGCGAAGCCTATGAGAAGTTCTTCGAGAACTTCGGCCGTGGCCTCAAGTTCGGCATCTACAACTCCTACGGCTCCAAGGCAGATGAGCTTGCAGACCTCCTGCTCTTCTGGTCGGTGAAGCAGAACAAGTACGTCACGCTCAAGGAATACGTCGATGCAATGCCTGAAGGCCAGGACAGAATCTACTACGCCGCAGGCGAGTCCCGTGACCGCATCCAGAAGATGCCGGTCGTGAGCTCTGCACTCAACCATGGCTTCGATGTCCTTCTCTGCACGCAGGATGTCGACGAGTTCATGTTCCAGGTCATGCGCACCTACCATGTGGATGCTGTGGCAGGGGACTCCGAGCACAAGGGCACCGATGCCCGCGACCTCACGTTCACGAACGTCTCGAGCAAGGACGTGGACTTCGCGACAGAGGATGAGAAGGCTGACGCAAAGAAGACGGCTGACGAGAACAAGGACCTCTTCTCTGCCATGAAGGAAGCACTGGATGGCAAGGTCGAGGATGTCACGGTGGCCGCTGGTCTTGAGGATGCACCGGCCCGCGTCTCTGCAGAAGGCCCCGTGTCCCTTGAGATGGAGCGTGTGATTGCCCAGGGCCCTGAGGCAGGAACTGCCCCCAAGGCCAAGCGCGTGCTCGAGCTCAATGCTGCACACCCGGTCTTCGGCAAGCTTGTTGCTGCAGAGAAGGCAGGGGACAAGGACAGGCTCAAGCTCTATGGCCACATCCTCTACGATCAGGCATTGCTCGTCGAGGGCCTGCCTATCGACGACCCGGTCGAATTTGCCTCCGAGGTCACAAAGCTCATGGAGTAGAGCTTCTCTCATAGTCCATGGTCTGATGCCGGCGCCGCTCATGCGGGGCCGGCATCTTCTTTGCGTGCCGATCCGTGCTCGCATGGCCTTCGGGAATGCATGTCCAATGCTCTTTTGCAGGCTTCCTGGCTAGACCAGAGGCTATCTCTGAGCGTCGAAGTCGGGACGCATCATGCGATAGGCAAGAAGGCTCATCCGGTTTTGGTGGAAGTAGCGCCTCTTTCCATCGGGCGCTGCTATCTCTGCCATCTCGAAGGTGGAAAGCGGGAAATCGAATAAATGGCTGAGTACCTCCGGCATAGTTAGGCTCCCTGAACTGCAAACGGCTTAGGCAAGCTCGCAGGAAGCTTCGGCTGGACCGTGGCCGTGGCTGCGATGCCGGAGAGCGGGACATGCA
>NZ_JAZGJP010000024.1:0-25748 GCF_036408795.1 Olsenella kribbiana | reverse complement strand
CTTCCACACGGTTTGTTCGTTGAGGCCCTCTCGCTCGGCCCATTCCCTGGCTCTCATAGAGCAAAGAATAGCAGATTCAAACAATCTATCGCAAGCCAACCGACTAGCAGATTGTTACCCCATTGCCGAGCTTCCTTCCATCTTTGCCGCCCGGAAGGCCTCCGTTGCGCTTGCAGGAAAGCTGGCCTCCGAGCTCGGGCATGCAAAGGCAGAGGAAGGGACGCTCCAGCTTGCACCGGAGCATGCGCAGGATATCAAGCTTCAGGATGTCTTCTTTGCCTATGAGGAAGGAAATCCTGTCCTCAGAGGCATCACGGCCGAGTTTGAGGCCGGGAAATGCTACACCGTGGTCGGTGCTTCAGGTTCGGGCAAATCCACCCTCCTCTCCCTTCTCATGGGTGCACGCAGGGATTATGAGGGGAAGGTCACATTCGATGGATCCGAGTTCCACGACGTCAGCCTCGATTCCCTCTATGGGACCGAGTCGCTCGTGAGCCAGAAGACCTTTCTCTTCGATGCCAGCCTGAAGGACAACATCACGATGTTCGGAGATGCAGACGCAGAAGCTCTCTCCTCTGCCATAGAACAGGCGGGACTCAAGGACTTCGTGGCAGCGCATGGCCTCGACTACGCATGCGGCGAGGAAGGCGCGAACCTCTCGGGTGGCGAGCGCCAGCGTGTCTGCATAGCAAGAGCATTGCTCCATGGAGCGCGTACGCTTCTCTTCGATGGGGCGACCTCTGCCTTGGACCAGAAGGCTGCAGACCAGGTCACGAGAGCGGTCTTGAGCCTTTCTGCGACGACGAGAGTCATGGTGACACACAGGCTCGATGCAGGGCTTCTCAGGGGCCTTATCGGCATCATGGTGCTCAGGGACGGAAAAGCATGCGAGTCCGGCACCTTCGACGAGCTCATGGCAGAGCCAGACGGCTACTTCCATGCCCTCTATACCATCGGCATCTGATTGCGAGACCCTACACAGAGACGAAGCGCCATCGGAACAGCGGCTCCGGTGGCGTTTCTTGTATGCAACCCCTAGATATGAATGAAGCCAGGACATGATGTCCTGGCTCTCAGAATTCATGGTGGAGACGATGGGGATCGAACCCACGACCTCAGGCTTGCAAAGCCCGCGCTCTCCCAGCTGAGCTACGTCCCCGAATAATAACCGCCCCAACGGCGACTCGGCTAGCGTTGGGGCGACTATTCGCGAAGTAAGTGGTGGGCCCGACAAGGTTCGAACTTGTGACCTCCCGGTTATCAGCCGGACGCTCTGACCAACTGAGCTACGGGCCCAACGCGAGAAAATATATTATGCTCATCCCCCCCTCTCCGTCAACAACTATTTTGAGAAAAATTGAGAAAGTTTGTAGCAGGTCTTCTACCTGCAGTTTTGTGTGGAATCAATCTTGAATGGGGCAAGGTACGGGCGCTAAACCTCTTCTTGCCAGGGACATGAACGCGATAATGGCAATGATAATCGCATCGGCTGAAATCCCGGCGATATACAGAGATGACACCAGTTCTATAGAACATGGCGCGGGGTGGCGAGCCGCCTGTGCCAACCTCCGGCTTCTGGCTATTGTCAGGCTCAATCTGCGCCCGCTCCAGGCATAGTCACAGAAAGGAATCATTTCGTAGCTTGAAATTGAGGCAGCATGTCCAGTTCAATGCCACTTCTGTCACCATCTCCGCATTTTTGTCGTTCGCTCTTGGAAAAGAGCTGGAGATGGGTACCATAGGCACACAAAGAAGCATATGAACGAGGCTGGTAGCATGGCATTGATACAGATGGACATACAGACGATCGTAGTAGGCGGAGGCCCTGTGGCATCGCTTCTGGTCCTGAAGCCCCGCATTCCCGAAGAGGCTCCTCATGACGCACAGCTGCCGATCAAGATCGGCCCTGTGGAGGCAATGGCGATCGGGATGGGTGTGAACGACTCCCACCGCACGACAGACCGGCCGATGACGCACGACCTTCTCAACAATGTCATCGAGTCCCTCGGCGCCCATCTCGATTCTGTCATCATCAGTGCCGTCTCAGGAACGACCTTCTTCGCCCAGCTGAGGATCGAGAAGGAAGACGGAGAGGCCATCTTCATCGATTCGAGACCGTCCGATGCCATCGCCCTTGCAGTGCGCACAGGCGCTCCCATCTATGCAAGGGGCGATGTCTTGATGACAGCATCCTACCCCAACTTCAGGGGCGTGGAGAAGGAAGAGGAGGAGCACGAGATGGAGGAGTTCCACAAGTTTGTGGAGAACCTCTCTCCCGATGACTTCGCAAACGACAGCAGCGGCACCAAGTAGTGCTTGGCCTAACAAACTAGCGAACCTATCGGTTCCTCTGAGCAGAAAGCCAGCACGCATCGAGCACGGCATGTCTGCGAGATCAATGTCCTATCTCATACGAAAGCCTGATGCTCGGCTTCTCTATAAAGTGCCAGAAGGCTACGGCAGCAGCAAGAGAAACCGCCACCGTAATAGCCGTCTGAATCCAAGGGTTCATGATCCCAAGCGACATGGAGCAACATAACGACGATGCATGCAACCCCGCGGAGCCCATCGAGAGAATTAATTCTTGATGTTCTTAGCAAGAGTCCGCCCTTCCGCAATAGCTTCTCTTCCGTACCATTCCAATCGGTCTCTGGGTCTCCTGTGAACATCCCATTCATACATGGCCAACTTTTCGGACGGCGGCGTGGCCCATGTTTACTGGTGAAGTTCCGCTATCAGCAAACGCTTATCTCTATGACAGCATTTGAACAGAATGAAAAGCCCTTCGGACTATTCATCATATAGGAGCAGAGCGTCAAAACGATTAGAGACTGCGGCACAAGGTCGCAGTCTCATAATGGAGATGATCACACGCCCATATCACGAGTATGAAATCATTTAGCTAACCTTACTCTACAGAATGTCTTTCTTGCGGGGATGGATTGTTCTGTAGATATAGCGCATCTTCTCGAAGCCTTTGTCCTTGGTTGGATGTGCCTTCTTGACCATCGGCGTAATGATGCCACGGTAAACAAATTTCTTAGCCTTCTCAACCGGGGCATCCGGCTTGGTACGCAGGGCTCTGTCTGTCGAAAGACGTGCCATCATTTCCTCGTAATATGGCGTCTGACGTGCATACTGCCAGAACTCCAATGCAAAATCACTCAGAGGATTGAGCCAAGGTTTATCAGGGCCAGCATAGTGAATCACATATGGATGCTTACGAGCTTCCATATACGCAGAATAGATCTGGCGGGGAGCGCGGGCAATGATCTGATTGATACGGATGTCACGCCAGTCCATCATTACATTCCAGGACATGTCAACATAGCGAATCCTGTCTTGGCAGAGGTAATTGATGACATCCTGATCGAGCAGCTGCCATTCATTCGACATGGCGTACTCGAAGACCAGCTTGGGGTCGTAGGTCTTCCGCCATGCATCGAGATTGAAGACGATTGTTCCCGCCTGGATATAGTCATAGGGCTTCCGGATCTTGAGCTCTTTGTCCATATATTCTTTTTTGCTGTCAGAAGCGCCATTATACAAGCCGGCTGTATCCGGGTCCCGGCAGGCGGCAATCAGATAGCCATTCACGTCGGTGTCGTAGAGAGGCGCAATATCCTTCATGACGACCATATCGGAGTCCAGGTACAGAATCTTGTTGTACTGGGGAAGCAGCTGGGGCAACAGCAGCCTGAAGTACGTCTCGACCTTGAAATGCCCTCTAATCGGCAGATCGTCCTGGAAGTCATGCATGGCACGATACATATGCAGGAATCTCAGGGAAATATTGGGGGTCTCGATCTGCTGCTTGAGGACAGTCTGGTTGCGCTTGGATATATCTTCATGGAGCACTATCAAATCGTAGTTGCGATCGGGAGATGCATGGTCCTTGATGGACTGGAGCAGCGTCGACAAGTAGGGCGCGTAGAAATCATTTGCCGAAAATGCGACGCAGACTGCATTGTCATCAAACACCGGCTGAAGCTTGGTGCTCGTCGAAACATCATCGAACAGTGCACGCTGGAGCGTCATCCACCTATATTTGTTCTGTTCCTCAAGCCACGTCAGATATATGCCGCAGAGCCTTTCGGCAAGATAGCCAGACACGCGGTAGGAAGCAATGTCATACGATTCCATAGCCTTGCCACGGCGGCGCTCATGCTCCGCAAGAATGTCGAAGAGCCATGCCGAATATGCACGGAACAGCTCCTTCTTCATGATGAACATATTGCAGAAGTATCCCTCTTTCGACTCGAGATATCTTGCTGCAACGCCGTCGAATTCTGGGTACTTCTCATGAAGAATGTCCAGAACGCAATCGAGGTCTTCCTCATGATGCTGCCATGAATCGAGATACTGCTCCCGCATGGTCATGCCGTTGACGAAGGAGCCCTTCTCAGGAACGATGAAATCATAGCGTTCGATGATGCTGCGCATCTTTGCTTCGTCGTAGCCAAGCTTCTTCAAGGTCTTGGCATCGTTCATATGAAGCAGGGCATCGCCGAAATAGTTAGTGGTGAGCTCTGTTTCGGGAGAGAACGAGAAGTAGCGACGGTAGTGCATGAAGCCAAAATAGTCGGCATCCATGTTCTTCCAAGCCCAATATTGCGCTGTCAGCTCGCAGTATGAGGGATTCTTTTCGGAGATGTTCTCGCCTTCATCGTCATGCAGCATGCCAGGCAGGTGCTTCTTCCCTGCGCAGCCCACCTGTATCGGATAGAGAAGGCTGTTCTCCGGGAAATACACCTCATCCTTGTGGCATGAAACAAATATCTTGATGTCAGCGTTGGCCATGTTTGCTCCAAGCGTACCTATTAGCGCCCACCATTGTCACACTTGCGTTAATACCATAGCCCTAAGATACCACCAGCTGCTGCAATGTATCTTGTAGACCCGTTTCTCTTCATCGAGTTTAGTTACCTTGATCTGCAGACCTGAATACAGTCATTGCCTTCAGACGATGAAAGCAACGTTCATCTCTTTTCGTCTTAATGACATCATGGAATTCAGGTTTCTGTGATTCCATTATCGGTTTGAATCTCTTGAGCAAAAAATCGAGGCGGCTCTTGCAGACGTCGGTGTCTTTTCGTAGCCGTCAGTTATGAACTGAAGGCCACAGCATGGATTCTATCAATACTATCTCTCCACTCCTAGGCAGCGTCATCTATCTTGTACAGACGCAGATTTCCTTCTTCGAGCACAACCGTGAGCCCTGATGTATCGTCGTTTATGCTTTCAATGCCGGCCCACTGGCTCTTGTTATATGCAGATGCGGCAAACGAATGTTCTGCATCGCTGTTATCCAGTATGAGGACATACTTGGCACCAATAGAATGCACGGCATCTCTTACTTTATTATCTGTATTAACCAGATCCAGATTCTGTCGAATCTCTGCGCTCTCGGCAGTCTCTGAAGACGTTCCGTATCCAGAGAAATAGCGGTAGTAGCAGTTTATGCCATCGGTACCATATGCCATCATGCTTCCATCATACGGATTATTAATGACAAGATCGTTGCCGACGATCTCTTTCACTTTTGTCAGGAACTCATGCTCCTCTAGAGTCAGAGGCATCCCATATCCGTACATTATCTGGATATTGTCACGCACATCCGAAAAAGCCATGTTTACTTTTCCAAGACCAGCAATCTGGAAAGAGGGATAAAAGACCAGGCCAAAATACACAATTACAACTACTGCGGCATTTCTGTAACGCATTCGATTGCCGAGTTTGGCACTACAAAAGTCATCAGTCTTCTCAATGCAGCAATATATTCCCCTGACGAGAATTGGCATCGAGAAAATCGTCGTCATTGCTGCAATGCGATAGGGGTCCGTATACCAGAAGCTTGTAAGAAAATGCTTTATCGGACTGTCCCCTGGGAAAGATTCAACAACCACCATGAAGATTGCGGAGATAATGAAGGGACAGAGCATCCAGCGCTCCGAATAATCTCGATCACGCCAAATCGATACGAAGCCCACAATTAGAATAAGCGCAGGAACCAATTGCACCGCAGTAGATGGAGGAAAACCATTTACATAAGAGAGCGTGACCAAATCCACGATAGCCTGGCTCAGAGAAGCATAGTTGCGCCAGCTCACCATGACTGTAGGGGCTAGAGGCGGGAAGTTGTATGCCAGTGTCCATAGCGCTATGCACAGTACTACAAAAATGATTGTGACGCCATTTATTCCCATGCAGTAGCGTCCCAGATGGAGCGAGATATTCCTGCTCCGAATTGTATGAATGATAAAGGGAGAGATATACAGACCAATAGAGAATACTATGTTTGGATGCAGGAAAAAGACACCGAGGCATGCTGCTATCCAGATAAGCAACATGCCAGTTTTTCCATCGTCAACCGAATCTATGAAGGCACAAATCATGCCTGGCAGAACAGCAAATCCCGAAAGATTCGGAAATATTGGACCAAACGTCAAGACTCCCCAAGGGAAGACTGCGAGAGACATACATGCAACCGTAGCAATCACGGGCAATGTCCTCTTCCCAGGAATCAGTCTGACAAGCAAAGCTTCCATCGACACAGGGAAGACGATGAATGCAAATGCGAAATCAACCGCATTAATGGACAAGGGCACTGATACGTTACACCCCATAGATGCAATTGCACACACCATAGCCCAGCCGTTGGGATAGAAGCCCGACGTCTCAACGAATGAACTAACAGCCTGTCCAGCAGCATAGGATGTACCATGAATAGGTGAGAGATTGCCTGAATCAACAAGGGCCTTAATCCCGTTCAGATGATGCGGATAATCCCATTGCTGAAAGATTGCATCTACAGATGGAAGACGGCGCACGAAAAAGAGCATCCCAAAGAGCGATCCAATGGCAATGACTATAACGAGAGCGAAGATTGAGACGCTTTCCGATTCGACATGAACACTAGCTGTTGAAGACTTTCTCCAGTATCCCAAAACAAAGATGCAGACACCGACTGCCAGCGGCAGAAAGAAAAGATTCACTGGAGAGGACTTTATGCCAATTGCCGAATAAATCATGCCCAGAACACCAATGGCCATGACTGCGGCTGATGGGGCTATCCCAACAGAAAAGCTTCGATGAAATCCGAGTCCTCTTAATGTCAGGTAGCCAGGCAGATATAGGAGTGCTGCTGTAAATATCACTGTAACAATAAAACTAATCAGCATTCTTTCTCCTATTCCCCACTAGGGCTCATCTTTTGTTGTTTCTTGCTGAATGGCATTCTTTTATAAAGCATATCAGCAGCCATCTGCAGCAGCCTTACAAATACTTTGTCTACCAGAACGACTACAGGAAGAGTAATTATCAAAACGAGAATCAAAAGAATAGCCTGCGCAGCTGGACGCACTAAGGAAGGCATTAAAGGCTGCACAGTCTGCAGTACCGGTATGTGACACATATATATGCCAAAGGAATACTTTGCAATCACGGACACAAGCTTCTTCGGCTTCGCTTCCCCTCCCAGTTTGTAGAGAAGAACATAGACCGACACACTTGCAACTGCATAGAACGGCGAATTGTCATTGGCATGGGCTACGCCGATATAATTTAAGTATGTACTCACAGCCGTGCACAGCGATGCAAGCAGAAGATATAGACGGTAGTGCTCTTTCGCGCCTTCAATGTCGAAAGCCGCTCCAAAGCAGAAGAGGGCAAATCCCACGCCGAAGGGGTAAGACCATCCAGAGGGATGGCCCGTGATAGATCCAATAAGGGCAAGGCCGAGGAAAGATAGCGTCAGAACAATATATGCACGATATCTGTCTCTCTTCATCGACCTAAAGGCCGGTGCAACGATTGGTGCAAGGAGTAGCATACCAAAGAGAGACATCACAAACCAAAAAACGCCGTTTTGATAGCTAGAGAAGACGTCCATCACATATTGCGCCACAAATGAATGTCCTGAACTGCCATATTTGAGGCGGTACCAAGCTTCATACACAAACATATATACTAGGGTCGGAAGAAGTATGTTTCGCACTTTCTTGTAGTAGTACGTGGGAAGACTGTAGCTTTCCCTAATATTGAAAAACCCGGACATCATGAAAAACAAAGCATTGCAGGTGAACAACAGTGCATACATGAAACTGTTGTAAACTTGCGCAGAGATCGTTCCTGTAGATGGCGGAGTGCAATGCACTCCTAAAACCATGATTATTGCGATACATCTGATAAAGTCATATACATAAGCCCGCTGCTTCATTTTGCCCCATACCACAATCGCTTAATGCACTCCCAGAAATGGGGGCACCTATATTCGCTCATGCCTATCGTCGCGTACACTGCTTTGGCACGGTGCTCGCATTAACCGCTTCATACGCTTGCCTCCCTGATTAACGCAGCAGGGAATACTGCCATATAGAACTTAGGACCTATGCGTGTCGCTGTCAGTCGAGTCGGCATTATTGTTCCCCATAAGATTATCGAGATCTTCCTGCATAAGAGTGACCCGTTGGATCAGCTGACGTATGTCGCGTGCCTGCCAGCTGACAATTGCCGTCAGCGAGAGACAGATTCCAAGAAGTCCCACTATGCTTACCAGGAAAACGAAATTCGAAGATGTTTGGAACCCCAGGAGGCTCGAAAATGCGGATACAACGCCCGGGAATATCGCGCATATGATGAGCATTAATGAGAGAAGCATCCAGAGCAGTGAATATTTCAGCTGAAGTTTTCCATCTGACACAAGCCGGAAGACCTCGATGAGGAAAACTATCGCTATCGCAAGCAGAAGTATGCGCAGAGCTATCGACATGAATCCATCTCTCCTATTTGATCCGGTGTCCCTCAATCCAGATAGCAAGTGTCACCTTAATCATGTAGTAGACGCTCCTCTGGAGGTTGATAGATGATTTCCCACCCTGACGCTCGCGCATCTTAACAGGAACTTCTCTGACCACAAGACCGTGGTTGTATGCCGCAACAATCGATTCTGGCTCTGGGTAGTCTGAAGGATAGCTCTTGGCAAAGAGCTCGATTGCACGCCTGCCAGATGCCCTGAAGCCTGAGGTAGAATCGTAAATCGTAAGGCCTGTTACTTGCTTGATGCAGCGCTTGAGCCAGTTAATGCCAGCGCGTCTGGCACCCGATGACTGGAAACCATCAGTCTGTTCAACAAAGCGCGATCCGATGGCTAGGTCAGCACCATTCTGTATCGCCTCAACCAAGTCAGGAACGTATGAGATATCATGCTGTCCATCGCCATCTACCTGAATGTCTATGTCATATCCATGTCGAAGAGCATACATATGGCCTGTCTGGACTGCGCCGCCAATACCCATATTGATGGGTAGATTAATATAGTTCAGGCTGTTGTCTCTACATATATCCAGCGTCCGATCGGTTGCACCGTCAATGATCACGACGTAGTCGTAGCCGGCTTTCTCAATGCCGCGAACGACGCCTAAGATGCTTGCTTCCTCGTTATAAGCAGGTATGATGAGCAGGACCTTCATGCGTCTTTACCTCCGCGTAGGAGCAGCAAGCTCTTTCGCACACTATTTTTATACTAACGATATGATATTACTCTCTCCCCTACACATAGTTGACTCCCCATTCCGCAGAGAACTCATTCTTCGGTAGGGAGCGATTGGCTTGATCAGAGATCATAGGTGTATGGATTACATCCATAGCGAATCGTCCAGCAGAACGGAAAACACCATGTATTCCCATATGGTTGCTATAGGCTGTTGGACAGAGATTATGGAAAGAGCACACCGCTCAGAAGTCTTTAACTGAGCTGAAGGCAGTATCCATCTTCGTCAAGTCTTCAAAAAAATGTCCAAAGATGCGCATCGAGCAAGTCTCTCCTTTCAGAGTTCTTCCTCCATCCTTTATTCTTTCCACGCATCTGGAAGATCATCGACGGCGAAAGATAGCCGAATGCAATTATCATCACTGCATTTCTTTGTTTAGACACAATGTATGTTTCATTCGCAGCTCGCTTTTACTCCTTGCTCAAGGTTCAAGACTTCCTACATGGCTCTGTGCATTGTAATAATATTTTGCTCATACCTATTCTTTGGACTCATCAGGTAAGGACGCAAAATGTCAGACATCTTCGAGCCGAGAAATATCGTCGTCACGGGCGGCTGCGGCTTCATCGGGTCCAACTTCGTGCGCTGGGTGGCCAGGAACCACCCAGAGACGCATGTGACCGTTCTCGACAAGCTCACCTATGCAGGGAACCCCGCAAACATAGCAGGCCTCCCGGAGTCCCAGGTGGAGCTCGTGGTGGGCGACATCTGCGATGCAGACCTGCTGGAGCGCGTGGTGCCGGGCCACGATGCGATCGTCCACTATGCGGCGGAGTCCCACAACGACAACTCGATCGCCGACCCCGAGCCCTTCGTGCAGACGAACGTCGTGGGCACCTACAGGCTCCTGCAGGCTGCAAGGAAGTACGATGTCCGCTACCACCACATCAGCACGGACGAGGTGTATGGGGACCTCGCCCTGGACGAGCCGAGGCGCTTCGAGCCTGACGACCCCTACAGGCCGAGCTCCCCCTATTCCTCGACGAAGGCATCCTCCGACCTCCTGGTCCGCGCCTGGGCGAGGACCTATGGCCTCAGGGCCACGATCTCCAACTGCTCCAACAACTACGGCCCCTACCAGCATGTGGAGAAGTTCATACCGAGGCAGGTCACGAACATCCTCTGCGGCATCCGCCCGAAGCTCTACGGCACGGGGGAGAACGTGCGCGACTGGATACACACCGAGGACCACTCCCGCGCCGTCTGGGACATCCTCACGAAGGGGAGGATAGGCGAGACCTACCTCATAGGCGCCAGCGGCGAGAGGTCGAACATCGACGTCCTGCGCGAGATCCTCTCCCTCATGGGGCAGCCCGAGGATGCCTTCGACTGGGTGCGCGACAGGCCGGGCCATGACAGGCGGTACGCGATCGACCCCACGAAGCTGGAGCGCGAGCTCGGCTGGAGGCCGGTGCACACCGACTTCGCCGAGGGGCTCGCGCAGACCATAGAGTGGTACCGGGAGCACGAGGCGTGGTGGCGCCCTGCCAAGGAGGCCACCGAGCGCAGGTACGCGGAGCAGGGCCAGTAGGAGGGAAGAGGCATGTCCGATTTCGCATTCGAGAAGGATCTCTCCGTCACGGAGACGGGGATAGAGGGCCTCAAGGTCGTGGAGCTCTCCGTGCATGGGGACTCCCGCGGATGGTTCAAGGAGAACTGGCAGAGGGCCAAGATGGTGGCGCTCGGGATCCCCGACCTCCATGTCGTGCAGAACAACATCTCCTTCAACGCGGAGAGGGGCGTGACCCGCGGCATCCATGCGGAGCCCTGGGACAAGTTCATCTCCGTTGCCACGGGCTCGGTCTTCGGCGCATGGGTGGACCTCAGGGAGGGCTCCGCCACATTCGGGAAGGCCTATACCTGCATCCTCGATCCCTCCCGCGCCATCTATGTCCCCCGGGGCGTCGGCAACTCCTTCCAGGCATTGGAGGACGGGACCGCCTACACCTACCTCGTCGATGCCCACTGGTCTGCGGAGCTCAAGCGCACCTACACCTTCGTGAACCTGGCGGACCCTAAGCTCGCCATAGACTGGCCGATCCCGCTCTCCGAGGCCACGCTCTCCGAGGCCGACCTGCACCATCCGATGCTTGCGGACGTCGTGCCCATGGCCCCGAAGAGGACGCTCGTCACGGGATGCAGGGGCCAGCTGGGACGCGCCGTGAGGGCGCTCGCGGAGGAGAGGGGCCTTCTCCCCTCCTTCGACTTCTGCGACATCGACACCTTCGACATGTCAGACCCCGAGGCCTACTCCCGGTACGACTGGGACCTCTACGGAACCGTGATCAACTGCGGGGCCTGGACGGCAGTGGACAGGGCCGAGACCCCGGAAGGCCGCATCTCCTGCTGGAAGGCCAATGCCCAGGGCCCGGCGCTCCTTGCCCGCACCTGCACGGAGCACGGCATCCGCCTCGTCCACATCTCCTCCGACTACGTCTTCGACGGCACGCAGGAGCTCCATGCGGAGACGGAGCCCTTCGGCCCCCTCTCCGTCTACGGGCAGTCCAAGGCGGCAGGCGACCTCGCCGTGGCAGGATGCCCGCAGCACTACATCCTGCGCTCCTCCTGGGTCATAGGCGACGGCCGCAACTTCGTGAAGACGATGGCGGCGCTCTCCGACAGGTGCGCGGATCCCGGGGACAGCCTCTCCGAGGTCGCCGTCGTGGACGACCAGCTGGGAAGGCTCACGTTCACCAGGGACATGGCGCGAGCCATATTCCATCTCCTGGACACGCATGCGGCATACGGCACCTACGGCTGCACGGGATCTGGCGCTGTCAGGAGCTGGGCCGACATTGCCCGTGCCGTCTTCGAGCAGAGGAACGGCAACGGCGATGCCGTGCGTCCGGTCACGACCGCCGAGTACTATGCATCCGCCAAGGGCCCCATCGCCCCCAGGCCTGTGCACTCGGCGCTCTCGCTCCAGAAGCTCGAGGCAGCAGGCTTCCACATGCCCGACTGGGAGGAAGAGCTCCAAGAATATATGAATAGGCTTTAACTTGCAGGCCATCGATAAGCTAGCCGCCCGCTAAGAAGATCTAGCGGGCGGCTTTCTCTAGCTTGATGTTCTGGCGAGCGGGTTAGTCCTCTTCGGTCGTAATGATGCGCTTCTCGAGAACCTTGAGCAAATGCTGTCCGTAAGGGCTCTTACCATACTCGTTGGCTGCAGACTCGAGCTGGGCAGTAGAAATCCAGCCGCGTTCATAGGCAATCTCTTCGATAACGGAAATCATGATGCCCTGGGAGCTCTCAATAGTACGGACAAAATTGGATGCCTCGAAGAGGGAATCCATTGTTCCCGTGTCAAGCCAAGCATAGCCTCTGCCCAGAGTAACGACATCGAGCTTGCTCTTCTTCAGATACATCTCGTTCAGAGTCGTGATTTCCAGCTCTCCCCTCGCTGAAGGCTTGACCATCTTAGCCATCTCACATACGTCACTGTCATAGAAGTACAGCCCGGTCACGGCATAGTTGCTCTTAGGATGCTGTGGCTTCTCCTCGATAGAGATGGCGTGACCAGCATCGTCGAATTCGACGACTCCAAATCGCTCCGGATCGTCTACGTAGTAGCCGAATACAGTTGCTCCACCCTGGCGGTCTGCCTTTTCTACTGCCCTGCGAAGGTGCCGCGAAAGACCATTGCCGTAGAAGATATTGTCACCCAGCACCAATGCGCAGGAATCGCCGTTGATAAAGCTTTCGCCAATGATGAATGCCTGCGCAAGACCATCGGGCGAAGGCTGTTCGGCATAGCTCAGCGAGATGCCATACTGCGAACCATCTCCAAGAAGCTCCTTAAAGCGGGGCAAATCCGATGGAGTCGAGATGATAAGGATGTCCCGTATTCCGGCGAGCATGAGCGTGGACAGCGGATAGAAAATCATCGGCTTGTCATATACCGGCAGGAGCTGCTTGCTGGTTACCTTGGTCAGAGGATATAGGCGGGTCCCAGAACCGCCCGCCAGAATTATGCCCTTCATGCTCCCCGTCCTCATGCTAGAAGTATTAGACATTCAATCCATCAAGGAGCCATACTACCACGTCAGAAGTTTCTTAAGGTTCCCATAGCCTGCTAGGTGGCATCTCTGGATAACGTTATAGCCGGCAATTCGTCTATACGCATCAGGGTAGTATGTGCGACAGCAGGAATTTCTATCCATGCGGGGCTGCGGTGGTTAATATGGGCCTGATTCTTACGCTGCCAGCCCCAGGTGGATTGGCAACCCCTATTTGGACAGTTTTTTCAGAGACTGAGACCCGCATTCCTGAACTCAGCCGGACCCACGTAGCCTGGCTTCGAGTGCAGCCTGAAATGGCTGTGCCAGTGGACGTAGTCGTTCAGCCTGGCCTGCAGGTCGCGCAACGCCGGGAAGCTCTCCCTGCAGACGAGCTCAGCCTTCAGCATCCTGTTCGTCGGCTCGTCGGCCGCGTTGTCGTACGGGCTTCCCCTGCTTCTTTTCGTCTATGGGATTCACTTGGCCGCCTACATCCATCTCTTTGCGAATGCGCTCGTTAGCGCTGCATGCGTGGCAGCGCTCTACTATCTAACCGACACGTTGTCATCTTGCGCGATATCAAAGGGTCGCTTATCAGCATCTCAGCTGTATGAGCGGCATCTCTTACCGTGATGATTCTCCTTGAAGGGGCATTCGATATACAAGGCATCAACTACACAGCCATTGCAGCCTGCTGCGTAGGCATCGTTGCAGCGTCCTTGTTTCTCAGCCATAATTACAAGTTTTGCGCATAGAAATCGGGTGGCCGAGACCACCCGATACTTCTTGAGATTCTTATATCCGTACGTAAGCTTTATCGTTATAGAGCGTTACTGTTCTCGCTCTGCTTGTAGAAATAATTGATGAGCTTCGCTATTGGCGTCGGCCAGAAGCGCTTGAGCATCTCCAAATCCTCGTTATAGCGAGTGTTGTCGACGATTAAAGATGATGTGGTTGATTCCTCATGAATTCTGTGGCGCATTAAGATATCAGAGTTGTAGAAGAATCCGCCCTTCAGAAGAGACAAGCGCTCCCAAGTGCCCCAATCTAGATCGCATTTCATGTCCGTCAAGAAAGGCGGATTGGGGCAGTTGACTTTATTGAATGTAACTGCAGGACAGCAAATGGGATCGCCGAACGAAAGCGCTCTACGCCGTACACGGATATCATCGACATTCTTTCCATCAAGCCCTTTCAGCAGCTGTCGTTTGATTTTGAGGTTCCTGTTCTCATCCACAGGCTGACCATTGCGAATTTCGCCATAGTTGCTAAAGAAAATCAGCGAATCATCCCTGCTAGACAAGCTTTCCACAGCAGCTTTGGCATATCCAGGTAGATACACATCGTCCTGGTGGGCAATGGTGACATAGTCATTCGATGCCCTGCTGTAAGCATAGTTCCAATCTGGACCGATACCGCGCTTCCCTGTGTTGACATAGACATCGAGACCATATTTCCCGGCAAGGCGCGAGATGTATTCATTCGGCGTAGAGGTAGAGATATAGACTTCGCTCTCTGCATTGTCCTGCGAGAGTACAGACTCTATGCATTCTCCCAAGAAGGGGCTCTCCTTGTAGGCACAGATAGCAAATGTATGGTTGCTCATTATGCTCCTTCATATCATCTTGTTCTGCACACGAGCAGGCACGGGCTGGCCAGAAGCGCTGGCCCTTAACTGCCGCCGGAATATACAGTGGCGTTGCACCGCTTAAATAGTATCTGGATGCACGCGGTAGTCTCGCCAATATCCCTTTCCAAGCAAGAATTCTATAGGTGTAAGTATTAGTCCATACCGGCGCTGCAGCTGTCGCGCTTCGGCACCAGCCGGACTGATGGCAAGTTATTGCGCCTCAGCACCGCCTGCTGAAAGCAGGCGGCTGCCTTTGCGTGCGGCTGATAGCTTCCTCCTGCCATGTCTCGACGAGACGAAGGAAGAAAGCATGTCAAGGAAGTTCAAGGCCGGGTCGTCACTGCAGCAGTTGGCCGCGAGGATATCCCGCAACGCGATTGCGAGATCGGTTCGGGGTGTCGAAGCACAGCATCCAGGCCGTCGTCGAAGCTTCAGAGAGGAAGAGGATTGAGCTGTAATCTTTCGTGGGCAAGAGGACGGCAGGGACAGGCAAGACCTATCTCGCCTGTACACTTGCCAAGGAGGCGTGCACCTCGAGGGTGCGTACAAACTACATCAGATGTCCAGACCTCGAGGAGGCCTAGAAGGATGCACAGGAGCGTCCGGGCGAGCTTCCAAGGCCGTAAGGAAGTGTCGCGCGTTCCAGCCTCGACAAATGGCTGCTCAGCAGGCCGGACGACGGCTCCCGCCGATTCCTGATCGAGATCTTCGAGCTCCGCTACGACGAGCGGTCCACTATCTTCTGCACGCAGTGCCGCCAGAAGGACTGGCATGCCTGTCTCGACGCGGACGTGACCGCCGAGGCAGCCATGGGCAGTATCGTCCTCAAGACGGCGTGGGTCGGCATCGGAGAGATGAACATGCGCGCTGCCGCCAAGACAGCAGCGTCCTCCGAATCGAGTCAGAAGCACAGCCATAGGAGGTGGTGCTCCGCGGCGGCGCCCCCGATGCCGATTCGCGACGCCGCCGGTGTCCAGCCGCAATAATCACTGGTTTCTACGTGCATAAATACTCAAACATTCCGTATGCCCTGTCAAACCATCCGTCAGCTCTGCAGCTTACCAGCATAGACAGCACGCATTATCAAGCCATCTCTAGCGGGCGTAGATAATGTGAGCTAGACACCCATTCATGATTTAGGAAATCCCTCATGCAGAACTCGACAGCCTTCTCATGATGACGAACGAGCCACCCGTAGGAATCATAGTTCCCATCATCCGTCAAGTATGTCTCGTCCTTTGCGTATGCATAGGCTACCGAGCCAGTTCCGACATAGAGATTGCCACCACTCTGTTGCACAACATCAGGAAACGAATGCGTATGACCACTGAAAAGGATGGCATGGTTGTGCGAGTAGATGACAGAATGCAGGGCATCATCATCTGCAAGCGAATTATCGTAGCCCCATCCACCCGGATAGGAGTCCGTCACTGTATTCTTGAGCGGCTCATGAATAAACACGAATGATGTTCTTCCATCTGTCTCATCTGCATCCAGGATAGACGCAAGCCATGAAAGCTGAGTATCGCTCAGACAGAATTTGTCACACGAAACAGCATCAGCAGGATCGACATATTGGTCGGGACCAAGGACGATTACATGCGAACCGCCAATGTAGCGGTCGAAATAGAAGGACTCGTTGTCAGTCCGTCTAAAAAATGTCGAGGTAAGCTCGTTGTAGTTTTCGAGTGTGTATGATCTATCTCCTATCTTGTCGTGATTGCCCATGACACAGGTAAATGACTCCGGGAAAGAATATCCTGCCGTCTTAGCTATCTCCGAGAAGATGTCATATTGGAAGTCATAGCCATTGTTTGTGATGTCGCCATTCAGAAGGATGGTGTCGAGATTCTCCCAGTTCTGCGATATGTCGTTCAATGCATTGCTCAGATTGTTGTCATACGTCGGCTCGTCGTTATCCACATGAGTATCACTCAAAACGGCTATCGTTGTAAGCAGACTGCCATAGGCACCCACTTCGATGGGCGCAGGATCATCCAGCACCATAAGCTTGGGAGCTCTCTCTAAAGCAGAAGCAGAGGAAGTAGAACCAATAGCAACGGTACCGGCAGCTGCACAGGCAGCTGCTCCCGCATAAAAAAGCTGTCTTCTTGTGAGATTCATAGCGGCCTCTCTTGTTCAGTTACCTTGATTCCAAGGTAATCGAGAGGTCTTAAATGCCCCTGAAGCTGCGAGTCCGTTACATTCTCTTAAGGGAAGCGCCATCAATGCAACGCAACCCTCAACTACATCTGAATCTCCGCTACTACTTTCCTTAAACCGGTTCCATCAGCTTGAATGGAGGGCGAATCCTCAGAGCAAGTGCAATGACTGGCGGTGGCAGACCTCCCAGAGGCACTCCCACCTGAGACGCCTGCGCGGTCTCCGGTTGATTGAATCGCATGCCTCCTGCACCTCGCTGCCGCTGACATCGCCGAGGCTCCCGCCCTTCGGGAACCAGTCCCTGAGAAGGCCATTGGCGTTCTCTGTCCGGCACCGTCGTCCTCTTGGAAGCATTGGGGCAGATGCCGCGTATCCCCAGCTGTTGGTGTTCACTGGAAAGTGACGCAGATGGTCATCGGGCAGCGAGCGCTGTGGTCATCAGGAATTGAGCAGATTGGTCGAGGAATGGCCGTGCCCCAGGCGTCAGGGGCACGGCCAGAACTATGTTTTCCTTCCGGGCGGGGACTTTGGCAAGAGCCGCCCGGAAGGAGGAAGGGAGCATGACCGTGTCCCTGGATGTGCAAGAGGATATCAGGAGGATGGACAGGGATGGGGCGACGAGGGCCGACATAGCGCGCGAGCTCCATCTCAGCAGGAACACCGTCCGGAAGTACGCGGGCATGGAGGACATGTCGCCGGAGCCGCCGGCCGGGCAGGAGAGGCCGCATCCGGCGACCGACGGGATAGCGGGGTGGATCGGCCCGATGCTCGAGGCCGACCTCGCCGTGCCGAGGAAGCAGCGCCATGCGGCCAAGAGGATCTACGGCAGGGCGGTCGCCGAGAAGGGGTATTCCGGATCCTACCCCTCGATACGCAGGTACGTGTCCGGCTGGAAGAGGGAGCACGTCCAGGGGCCGAAGGATGGCTTCCTCGAGCTCCGGTGGGCCCCAGGCACGGCCCAGGTCGACTTCGGCAACTTCGTGGCGACGATAGGCGGCGTGCGCGCGGCCCTGAAGCTCATGGTGGCAAGCTTCCCGCACCCGAACGCGCGCTTCTGCATGGCGCTGCCATGCGAGAGGGTGTTGAAGTCAAGATAGATTTCACCCGACTAGACAGCGAACCGCCCCCATCCGCACCAACGTACATTCGCCAGTCCCGTCACCGCGGGGCACCGGAATCGGCGACCACTGCCGACGAGGCCCTGTCCTGCGGCGCGAGGTCCTTGGTCCTGTAGGACCTCCCCGTTATGCGTATCAGGTGGCAGTGGTGGCAGAGCCTGTCCGCTATCGCCGACGGCTCGACCGGGTCCCCGAAGACCTTCGCCCACGATCCCATCCCCACGTTGGTCGTCACGATGGTCGACCTCCTCTCGTACCTCCTGGAGACGAGCTGGAAGATGAGGTCGACCCCCCCGCTTGTCGATCTGCAGGTAGCCCAGCTCGTCGTCTTCACCACCAACCTCGAGTTCTCGAGGTGGGGTGCCATCTTCGGCGACGACCAGATGGCGGCCGCGGTGACAGGCCGCGTCGTGCACCACGGGAGGCTGCTCCAGTTCAAGGGCGAGTCCTACCGGGTGAGGCATGCCCTCATGCAGTAGGCCAGGCGCTCAGAAATCGTGGTCAAGGGGCGTGAGCAATCTGCTCAGAAATTGATGACCATTCTGCTTACGTCGAGTTGACAAAACACAGCGCACGCGAGACCCAGGCGGCAGGGACACTTGAGGCTGTATGCAGCGGCCATGCCGGCACGCACGCATCTAGACTGTCCCTCCGCCGCCAAGCCGTAACACCGATGTACGGGCCATCCGAGGATATAAGAATGGGCAGGGATGCCCGCATGTCTCATGTGCAGGACGCGTCCGCAGCGGCATCCAGCGAATATTCCACCACCATTGCAGCTCAGGAAGCCTCAGAGGCTCCTGTTCCGCGACCGCATTGCCACTTGACAGGGGTTCGGGTCATATGAGCATGTGGAACCAACAATTCTCCAATGGGAAAGACGCTACTTCTGTCTTTTGAAGCTATAGAAAAAGGCAGTAAGGAACAGAACGCAGAGGAGAGCCATTGAAAGGTCGTAAGTAAAGACTGCACCCATCAGCTGATATGAGGCTATCAACCAGCCCGATATACCATGGGTAAGCAAATCTGCTCCCAAGTAGCAGATCACAACCAGTATCTGCGAACGCATCGTAACCAGCGAATAATAGAGGATGACGCTCAGGGCATTGAATGCGCCTCCGAGGATGATGGTCAGAAGCGCCGGGAGATACGCATCGAGATTCACACCATAAAGCATTGACAGTATTGGGATTCCTATGAAATAAGCCGCTATCTCGCCGAGCACCGATACGCCAGCAATGATTCCAACACACTTCAGAAGGAGATGGAGGAACTCATCCAGCTTGCGAAGCTCAAGCATCTCGGCAAGCGATGTCAGAAGCGGCTTGAAGGCAAAGCCAACCAAGAGATTAATGACAAGTGCCGGCATGTAGATGATGGCGTAAATGGTCTGATCGGTATTGTTGAGCGTCCCCGCTATTCCGTAGCGGGGCACATTGATGAGATCGCTCTGCAGGAACGATCCGAGAAAGAGCGGAAGGCAGGCCACAAAGAGAAGCCCCAGAGGCTTCAAATCGAAAGACGGCCGGATACTGCCAAAGTTCCGAGCTGCCGGAATATTGAGCCAGATAAGGGCAGCAAGCGAGACGACAGCAGTAATGATGCAGGTAGCCATGAGGTTCTTGATAATAACGAGAGCAGCTGTAAATACTACTGTCGATATGAGCGACCGCAAGAACAGGGCCCGTCCTGCTATATCGAGTCGACCTTTCTGCTGGAACATGCCATGGAATACATCTTCTGCCGCATCGAAGAATCTGAGTCCTGCAACAGAGAATGCCAGGCCAGCCTCATAGGAAAAACCATAGGTCCAGAGCGCATAGCAGCAAATTGCAAGAAGCATGGCAAGGCATGTGATGCAACGCGACCCAAGGTAGGTCCCAAACCTGAACCGACCTTTGATATCTGTGGCCTGATAGGGCCGCATCTCGAATGCTCCAAGAATCTGGTACTGCTGCCCTACCGCAAAGGCCAGCGAGAAGATGCCGCCAAGTTCAGCGCCAAGCGTGCGCGTCACAACTATGAGAAGCAGGGCGCTTGAAAGGGAAGTCATAAGACTTCCCAGCGTATTCCAGAAATAGTTCTTCTTGAGCTGCTGCGATTCCGCGCTATCCATCTGCACACCTCTCTTGAGCTATTCAGCGCATGTTCTCATCCACAAAGCGGATGGCCTTTTAGGCTTGCGAAACCACGACAGCTGAAGGCATTCTGCAGCCGACTACTTATAGACCAGCTCCTAGAATTCTGGTCTCATCGAGAAATGGTTTCAATCCCATCTGCAGAATTACAGGAGCATGTATAATAAGCATAAAGTTTTTTGAAAGATTCAGCAGGCAGCTGTTCTTCTTACCGAACTGTCAGAAAGCGTGAATGCGGCCGTGAAATTTGTAGATTATTCCGACCCCGAAGAACTCAAGCATGTACAGAGCCTTCTTCTCAAGCTCGTCAAGGAACTCAGACGGGTGTGTGATGAACTTGGCATACAGTTCTTTGCTTATGGCGGAACGGCAATAGGTGCAATCCGCCATCATGGATTTATACCATGGGACGACGATGTGGACGTCGGGCTACTGCGAACCGACTATGAGCTCCTCCTTAAAGAAGCACCAAAGCTTCTGGGAGACGAATATGAGCTCGTAAACTATAAGACGAATCCTGACTACCCAGCCAACATCTCCATCTTGGCACTCAAAGACACTCTCATGGTGCCCGACACTTTCAAGCACTGCCATTATCGGTATCCCATCCGTATCGACATTTTTGCCTTCGATAACCGTGTTGAAGACGATAATCTCTTCCGCAAACAATGCCGAAGCTCCTGGCTCTGGGGCAGGCTCGCCTTCCTGCGAGGCACCGCTACGCCATACATCAGCTTCAATGGCCTGCAGGAAAAGGCGGTGCTAGCCCTGTGCGGACTTGCCCATGGATTGCTCGTCCTCTTCCATGTGCCGCAGAGCTGGATTTGCCGCAAATGGGAAGAGAATGCAACGAAATACAACGATCTGCCATCAGACATCTTTGTGGACTTTACCGATCGCTTCCCGGAAAAATGGGAGATGAGCAGAGATGAGCTGCTTCCACTCCTTGAAGTCCCCTTCGAGGATGCAACCATATTTGTTCCCAACAAATATGATGTTGTTCTAACCCGAGGCTACGGCAACTATATGGAGCTCCCGCCAAAAGAGGACAGAAAGAATCACCATCCGGCTGTTCTAGACTTTGGCCAGTATTGAGGGATGAATTCTCAAATCATCTTCTAGCGAGCTACGATATGTTCAAATAACAAGAGAGGGCCCTCAGATGAGAGCCCTCTCTATATTTCATGAATGCGGAATGCCTTAGGCAAAATCACGGCAAGGTTCGGTATAAGCATCCTGAATCTGCTGCCCATATTTCATATAGACCCCCACGGCTTTCCAGTCCACTCTTCATACGTACTATAGGAGTCTCCCACCGCGAGGCGGTGTTTGGCTATTTCGCGCATGTCATTGTTGCAAATTTCTGATCAGGGCGTGCGGAACCTGCTAAATGCAGGCTCCGCGCATTTCCCCTCGCAGCCATCCAATAGCGTGAATCGTCGTTAACTGAGATCGGTGTCGAACATCCAGCCGCACCAGACGGGCTGATAGTAGCTGAACTTGTTGAGCCACCTATCGAGGTCCCAGGTCTCCTTCCAGCGATAGTTGTGCATGACCTGGCCGTTGCCGATATAGATGCCAACGTGGCCATAGGTCTCTCCCCAGCCATTGTCGTGGACTTTCGGGACGGCGACGATCATGCCGGGCTTGAGGATGCTCGGATCGGCCGTGCAGTTGCCAACATTGCAGTACTTACAATAGAGGTCGCAGGCATCTGCAGTGATCTTCGGGAAGCCGAGATTGCTGAAGACCAGCGTGACCCACTCGGAGCAGTAGCCGACGCCAAAGAACGGAGTCGCCTGTGCAACCTGCACTGTCAGATCGGACAGATCGTCGAGGCCGCTTGCCGGGATGTCGACAGAGACATCGGCGTATACATGGTGGTAGCCCGGCGTCCAGGCACCGCTCGATGTGAACCAGTGCCACTTCCCGTCTGCCTTGCCCCAGCCTGTTGCCATGCCGCCGTCTGGGTACAGCCAGTACCAGACGCCATTCTGCTTCAGCCATCCTGTCTGCATGGCGCCAGAGCCATCCAGCCAGTACCATGTGCCATTCTGTTCAAGCCAGCCGGTCTGCATCGCGCCGTAGCCAGAAAGGTAATACCAGGTGCCGCCAACCTTCTGCCAGCCAGTGAGCATGACGCCAGAATCATTGAAGAGATACCAAGCGCTGCCAATCTTCTGCCAGCCTGTCGCCATCGCACCAGAACCGGCAAGGTAGTACTCCTCGCCATTCCAGATGAACCAGCCAGTGCGCATGGCGCCTGATCCATTGAGGTAGTACCACGTGTCGCCAACCTTGACCCAGCCTGTCGCCATCGCTCCGCTGTCGTAGAGGTAGTACCACGCACCGTCGACATACACCCAACCGGTGGCCATCACGCCGGAGCCGTAGAAGTAGTACCAGGTGCCGCCGATGTTCTGCCAGCCGGTCTGCATGGCGCCGGAAGAGGCGCACCAGTACCAGGCATCGCCGTCCTTGACCCAGCCGGTGGCCATGGCTCCGCTGTCGTAGAGGTAGTACCAGGTGCCACCCACATTGACCCGGCCGGTCTGCATCTTGCCATTGCTGTCGAAGTGATACCAGGACCCACCAATCTTCTGCCAGCCGCTGACAGCTGCACCACCGTCGGCAAACCAGTACCAGGTACCGTCTACGAGCTGCCACCCAGTCTGCATGGCACCTTGGCTGTTCATGTAATAGAGAGAGCCATTGGCCGTCACAAGGCCTGTCTTCATGACGCAAGTCTCTGGATCGAGCCAATACCAAGAGCCGCCATCCAGGAGCCAGCCTTTCTGCATAGCTCCTTCAGAATTGAAGTAGTACCTCTGGCCTCCCCATGTCTGCCAGCCCGTAAGAGCATATCCATCCCTGTCGAAGAGATAGGTGTCGCTTCCAACCTGCACGAGCTCATTCTTCAGGAGCTTGCCATCCTCCAGGACATAGGAGCGCTTG
Organism: Olsenella kribbiana; assembly: GCF_036408795.1. Classification (NCBI taxonomy): domain Bacteria; kingdom Bacillati; phylum Actinomycetota; class Coriobacteriia; order Coriobacteriales; family Atopobiaceae; genus Olsenella; species Olsenella kribbiana. The sequence continues at coordinate 2,198 of NZ_JAZGJP010000024.1, read as the reverse complement.
GTGTCAGAGGCATTCCAATGGCCTTTGGAGATATCTTCTACATCGTTGGTTTCAGCCGCAGCAATAGAAGCCTTTGACGAAGATGCGGCAGGCTTTGATGCTGTGGCTGCAGAAGCATCGCTCTCGGATGCCGCAGAAGCTGTTGCTGCGGAAGATTCTTCAGAGGATGCAGCCTCGCTCTTTGTGGCCGCCTCTTCCCCGGCTTCTTTTGCCTCCGCTGCAGCAGCAGGCTCTTCTGCAGCCTGGCTGTCTGCCGCCCAGACAGGCGCAGGTATCGCAAGCCCGAGAGACAGAAATGCGGCGAGAACCACATACTTTCCTTTTCCTTGCATGACAGAAACTCCTTTGGAAGGCTTCCTTTGAAAACGCCAAGAAGAGGCAGCTTCCACGCCGCCACCTTGGAAGACAATTGTTCTCCATTATGGTAGTTATGTTCCAGGGCAATATCAGCATTTTGTTATTCAAATGAAATCCCCCTGCAGCATGTATAAGACCAGCTGCAGGGGGATTGTGAATCAGATGCTACAAAGAGCTAGCAAAAGCCAATCATGTCCTTAGAAGATATGGACCGTTGTCCCTCTCGGGATATTGTCGTAGATCCACTTCGCATTCTCCGGCGCAAGACGGACACAGCCTTGGCTGCGGTGGCTGTTGAGAATCGGATCGAGCGGAACCCAGGTGCCCTCGTTGTAAAGAATGGAATGGAACAGATAGTCTCCGTAGATCTGCGTGTAGTAGTAGGCCGTGTAGCCATGACCATAGCCGAATGCGTAGCCCTTTATACCGACACTGAACGTACCGTGAACCGTACGCATGTTCCAGGCACCAGTCGAGCAGTCGAAGATGTAGAGGGGCATCCACTGGTCGATATCCCAGTAATAAATCATGACCTTCGTGTTGATGTCATCGACAAGGACGAACCAGTTCGTGGGGCTACTGATAGCCTGAGCGGTATACCAGCCATTCACGAGACGGCCGTCATTGGTGCGCCAGATACCGCTTGGATTGTCAAAGGCATTCCACTTGCCGTCGATATATCTCCAGCCTGTCGCCATGGCGCCAGAGCCGTCCATCCAGTACCAGGCACCACCGACATACACCCAGCCAGTAGCCATTGCACCGGAACCGGAGAGGTAATACCAGGTGCTGCCGACCTTGAGCCAGCCTGTTGCCATAGCTCCGGAACCGGAGAGATAGTACCAGCTGCCTGCGTCATATACCCAGCCGGTAGCCATGGCACCGGAACCATAGAGGTAGTACCACGAGCCTCCCACCTTGACCCAGCCGGTCTGCATCGCACCGGACGGGGCACACCAATACCATGTCTGGCCATCCTTGACCCAGCCGGTAGCCATAGCGCCAGAGCTGTAGAAGTAATACCAGGTACCGTCTATCTTGGCCCAGCCGGTCTGCATGGCGCCGGTATTCTGGTCAAGCCAGTACCAGGAACCATTGTTCCAGAGCCAGCCGGTCTGCCTGATGCCGCTTGCAGGATCAAGCCAGTACCAGATGCCGTCAACCTGCTGCCAGCCTGTTGCGAGGGACGCATCCTTCGTGACATAGACCGTGCTTCCATCAGCAAGCTTCTGGAAACCGACCGCATCGGTGAGGGCACCATCCTCGCCAAACAGATAGTACTTCCCATCTATGCTGGCGACCCCGGTGACAAGCTTGCCATTGCGGCGATAGATCCTCTTGCCTTCAGCATTCTTCGACCAGCCATCCTGTGCCACTGGCTCAGCAGGCGTATCTGGCTCTTTCGAATCTTCCGATTCAGCGTCTTGCTTGCCATCGGATGTCTGTGTGCTAGATTCCGTCGAGTCCGCAGACACAGCCTCCTTGCCTTCGCTGGTCTGCTCCTGCTTTATGACGGACGAAGCAGAATCAGACCCTTCTGCCCACACCGGCATGGCCGGAACTGTGAGCGAGGCGATGAGCGCGGCAGCACAGATGACAGGCCTGATGCGGGCAACACTGATACTTCGGGTTTTCTTGCTCATGGCAGACCCCTTTCGCTGTATGAAGGAGCATTTCGTCAAGTGTAGCTTCCTTCAAGTGTGCTCTCGGCTTGATTTTGATCTCTCTGTTAGACAGTATGACCCGAACCCTAAGGACTGGGAGGCTCTGCCGATTCCGTCGGAGCGGGACCTCCCGAAGCCGCACAATGTCTTTCATCGCAGGGAAAGGCGCGCGGCGCC
>NZ_JAZGJP010000023.1:0-26809 GCF_036408795.1 Olsenella kribbiana | reverse complement strand
CTTCCACACGGTTTGTTCGTTGAGGCCCTCTCGCTCGGCCCATTCCCTGGCTCTCATAGAGCAAAGAATAGCAGATTCAAACAATCTATCGCAAGCCAACCGACTAGCAGATTGTTACCCCGACCACTTCTTCTCGAGCACGAGCGAGCGTGCCGCAGATACGCTCGAGGATGTCTGCCTCGAGGCCTATGGAGAGATCCCTCCCTACGAGCGCCTCCGTGGCCTCAAGGAATGGAACTTCGGCGCCTACGAGGGGGAAGACAATTTCCTGAATCCTGCCCCTCCCTTCGGCGATTTCTTCGTGCCGTATGGCAGGGACTCCCAGGAGACGCTCGTCGCACGCATGCGGAAGACGACCGAAGAGATCATGTCCCGCCCGGATGTGTCCTGCGCTCTGGCCGTGAGCCACGGAGCAGCCTGCGCGAACTTCATCCGCTCCTGGAAAGATGCGAACGTCGTCCAGTACCGTCCTGGCATCAAGAACTGTTCCATCTTCACATTCGCCTACGACGAAGGTGCCCATGCCTTCAGCTGCATCGACATCTTCGAGCCGGACTTCGCCGAGCTCGGCTAGGCAGACTTCCCAGAGACAAGGCAGCGGCGCCCCGCACCCATAAGGATGCGGGGCGCCGCCTGCTTTGCATGGGAAGATCCTAGCCCCAGACCTCTTCTGCAATGGAGCGCACGAGGGCAACCTTTGCCCACTGCTCTTCCTCGGTGAGCTTGTTGCCGCAGTCGCAGGAGGCAAAGCCGCACTGGGGAGAGAGGCAGAGTCGCGAAAGCGGCACATACTTCGCTGCCTCATGGATGCGTGCAATCACGGTCTCGCGGTCCTCGAGCTCGGGGCGCTTCGTCGTCACGAGGCCAAGCACGACAAGCTTGTCTTCGGGCACCTTGTCAAGCGGCTCGAAGCTGCCGGAGCGTGCATCGTCGTACTCGAGGAAGAAGGCATGCACATTCTCGCGGGCAAGCAGGAAGTCGGCCACGCCGTCGTAGCCGCCCTCGCAGGCCCAGGTCGAATGGAAGTTGCCACGGCAGATATGCGTATTGACCGTAAGGTCTTCGGGACAGGCAGCAAGCACGCGGTTGTTCACCTCGAGGAGCGCTTCCTTCACCTGCTCAAGTCCCGCCTCATCGACGCCGAAGAACTGCTCTGCATGCGGATCGACGACCATGCCCCACGAGCAGTCATCAAGCTGGAGATTGCGGCAGCCTGCTGCATAGAGGTCCTGGATGAAGGCAGCATATCCCGCCACGATATCGTCTGCAAGCTCTGCATGGCTTGCATAGACCTTGTCCGTCGTCTCCTTGTTGAACGGCATCGCGAACTGCTCCAGGAACTGGGCAGGTGCCGGAATCGTAAGCTTTGCAACGGCACGCTCGTCCTCAAGCGCCTGGACGAAGCGGAAGTGGTCGATGAAGGGATGGGTGCCTTTGTAGGCGATCTTGCCCACAAGGTACGTATCGTCGATCTTTGCTGCCTCGTCGTGGAACGGAAGGCCTGCCTCGGCAGGCTTGTGGGCGATGCCGTCAAAGGCCCACATGAAGTCGAGATGCCAGGTCTCGCGGCGGAACTCGCCGTCTGTGATCACGCCGAGGCCTGCCTTCTTCTCCTTCGAGACAAGGTCTCGTATGCACTCGTCTTCTATGGCCTTGAGCTCTTCTGCGGAGATCTTTCCCGCCTTCCAGGCATAGTGCGCGTCGTGGAGCCTCTCTGGCCGCAGGAAGCTTCCGACGACGTCGAAGCGGTGCGGGGTCTTCCTGTCATATGCAATGCTCATGGCTGCCTCCATCAGAGTCTGCTGTCTGATGGATGCATCATCCCATCAATCGGTGCCATATGAAACTACGAGTTATCTATCGCTACCTATAGCTTTGCGCTATATATCCGAATCCGAGAAGTAGCGCCTGACATACGATTCGAGATGGTCGAGATAGCTCTTGGCAAGAGCCGAGAGCGGACGGTGGACCTGGCTGATATAGCCGATCTCCATCGTGCCGGCGGGCTCGAGCGGCACCGCCACGATATCCGTACCATTGAGGTCGGCCGAAAGGATGCCCGACGAGATCGTGTAGCCATCGAGGCCGATCAGGAGATTGAAGAGGGTCGCCCGGTCCGTCACGACGATTGCCTTGTCCACTGCCTCTGTCGGATAGGGCTCCTCGGAGAAGAAGAAGGAATTCTTCATGCCCTGGTCATAGGAGAGCCTGGGATAGGGTGCCAGATCTTCGAGCCTCACGCTCGTGCGTCCTGCGAGAGGATGTCCCTTTGCGAGGAACACATGCTCCTTCGCCTCGAAGAGCGGGCAGAACCTGAGGTCGGCATCGCGCAACGCATTCGTGATCACTTCGCGGTTGAAGCTGTTGCGGAAGAGCACGCCGAGCTCCGAGCGCTGCAGGCGCACATCCTCGATCGTGCCGAACGTCGTTCCCTCGCGCAGGGAGAACTCATAGCGGTCCTGCCCATATTCGCGCACGAGCTCGGCGAAGGCATTGACAACAAAGGCATAGTGCTGGGCAGAGACGCCGAAGACACGGCGCACGCCAGAAGTATCGCCGAGGTAGTGGCTCTCGAGGAGCTCTGCCTGCTCGACGACCTGCCTTGCATAGGAGAGGAAGCGTGTCCCTTCCTCCGTCACCTCGACGCCTCTGCGCGAGCGCTCGAAGATCTGGATGCCCATCTCATGCTCGAGCTCAGAGATCGCCTTCGAGAGCGACGGCTGCGCGACAAACAGGCGCGCTGCCGCAGCAGAGATGGATCCTGCTTCGGCAATCTCTATCGCATAGCGCAGCTGCACGAGCGTCATTGTTCCTAGACCCCTTTCGGACTTTCCCAGCATATCATCGGCCAGCTTCGAGAAGAGTCGGAGAAGATTCACGAGAAAGGACCGACATGGAAACACAGGATCCGGTATTTGCCCGCACGAGCGTGAGGGCGTACACAGACGAAGCAGTCACAGAGGAGCAGGTGGAGCGGCTTCTGCGGGCTGCCATGGCAGCGCCTTCTGCCATGAACCAAGAGCCCTGGGAATTCTGGGTTGTCGAAGGCAAGGTCCAGCTCGAGGCGCTTGCTTCTGCCTCCCCGTATGCGAAGCCTTGCGCTCATGCTGCGCTTGCAATCGTTCCCTGCCTGAAGACAGAAGGCCTCCCCTGCCCCGATATGGCAGAGCAGGATATGGGCGCCGCAATCGAGAACATCCTCGTCGAGTCGGCAGAGCTCGGCCTGGGCGCTGTCTGGCAGGGCATCTACCCCATGGAGGAGCGCGTGCACGCCACTGCACAGGTCCTGGGAATCCCCGACGATGCAGGCCTTGCCCCCTTCGCAATCGTTGCGGTCGGACATCCCGCAAAGCCCATCTCTCCCACAGGTCCTGGCCGCTTCGATCCTGCCCGGGTGCACCGGATCGGATAGCCGAGAAGCGTGGAAGCAGAAGGGAGCTGGCACTGCCGGCTCCCTTCCTCATCTGGCCTATCTGGCCTTCTATTCCGTTTTCTCCTGAGGATCTTCCTTCCAGCTCTTTGTCGGAGAGGCGCCGGTCACGAGATATTCGAAGGAGTCGAGCTTGTGGCCGTGCTCTTTCTGCTCCTCGACAGCTGCGGCAAAGCGCTTCTCGTCGGCCTGAAGGAGTGCCCGGTGCTTCTTCCAGACCTTCTGGATCGGCAGCTTCTCTGCTGCCACCTCATGCACAGCGGAAAAGACATCGGACTCGGCACCGACACGCACGAAGCTTGTCGCGATAGGAATGAGGAGCACCGTAATCGCTCCTGCCGAAACGAGAATCGATGCGGTATTCGTGCCCATGGCGCCAGATTCGACCGCCACATCCGTCACCGCCACGACAAGCGGCAGCGCCATCGTGCAGTAGGCGGAAACGGCATACTTCTCGCGCTTGCGCATGCCGCGTGTCTCCTTGTTGATGTTGAGGGAGACGGCAACAATGCCGCCGCGGATAAGGACGAGAAGGCCGATGAAGCCGAAGAGAAGGCCGACGCTTTCAAAGGCTGCCGGCAGGCTCACGCCAGCCCCCGAGATCACGAAATAGGCAGGCACGAGAAAGCCGTTGCCGATATCCTGCAGCTTCTCCTCGAGCACATGGTCATGCGGTGCAAAGGCGCCGAGGATGAAGCCGGCGATGAAGGAGCCAAGCACGGGCTCGAGATCGAGCACCTCGCAGGCCATGACAAGGACAGAGAGAAGGAGAATCGAGAGGCGCAGGAGAGGCCGCGAGCCCGACCAAGCGTTCTCTTTCAGCCAGGAGTCGATCCTCTCGCGCACACGGGGCAGCAGTGCCGGGAAGGCAAGGATCGCAAGGCAGATAGCGACAAAGATCAGAAGCGTCGCAATCGTTGCGCGCGTGCTCCTCGTCGACATCAGAAGCGCCATTGCCAGGATCGGCAGGAGCTCGCCGTAGGCACCGTAGACGCTCACCGCACGCCCCACGGGCGTCCCCATGAGATGGCGGTCGCGCATGATCGGCGCAAGCGTGCCGAAGGCAGTCGTCGTGAGGCAGATGGCAAAGGCGACACCCGCCTGTCCCGTGAAGCGGTCTGCCATCAAGGTCGTCGTGAGCAGGATGGCAAGCAGGAGCGATACCGCCCAGGCAAGAATGGCATGGAGACCCATCCGTCCGCCAAGGTCTTTCGGATCTATCTCATAGCCCGCATTGAGAAAGAGGAAGGCGACGCCCAGGTCAGACAGGAACGAGATGGCAAAAGACGACGTCGAGAGGACGCCTGCCATGTTCGGCCCCAGAAGGGCACCGGCAAAGACAAGAAAGACCACTTCCGGCACGGCGCGTCCCGGAACGAGACTTGCGATATACGGCGCTGCTGCCGCTACTGCCATGATCAAGGCAAAGGATACGAAAGGCGAACTCATGAAACCTCGCTTACGGCCAAGCTACTCCCCAAACGTTTTCCGTCATAGTATCCTCTTGTCTGGGACCGTTTGCCAGCAAGGAGCATCTTCTCGACATGCAGTATGGAATGACGCCACGTCTCGTGTGGCATATTCTCGAAAAGGACCTGAGGGCGGAGCTGACCCGTCGCTACGGGCAGGAAGATGCTTCCGCCATCATGAAGAATGCGCAGATACGGTTCCGCGAGATCGTCGGCGGCATCGAAGACCCGCGCCAGGGCAGGCGCTATTTCTGGTCGCTCCTTCAGGCGGGCCTTCTGGCAAGCGTCTATATCGCCGCGCGCGCCCAGGACCCCGACGTCGCGCCGACCCCCGAGGAGTGCGCCGGACTGTTTGCCGATGTCTGCGCCCGCAGCAGCGCCTGCCTGAAAATCGCAGCGAAGCTCCGCGACGACTTCAGCATCCAGGGCCAGCGCGACATCCAGAGAAGCGCCCTGCTCACGCAGATGCGGTGCGCAGACTATGGCTGGCGCTATGTCTATACCACGGGGTCCGACAGAGACTACATGGTGACGTATCGGAGCTGCGGCATCTTGAGGCTCTACCATGAGCTCGGGGTGCCAGAGCTCATGCGCGCCGCCTGCCGCATGCCCGATGTCTGGACAGAGCTTGCAGGCATCAAGCTCGAGCGCACGATGTGCCTTGCCGATGGAGACCCGTGCTGCGACTTCAGCCTGACGCTCGAAGATGCGCCGGTGCCGGAGAAGGGCGATGAGGGCACAGAAGACGCCGGAGACAATACGTGACAGATGAGCCCCGGACAGGTGCCGGGGCTCTCTTCTACCTGTTCTCTATGTGCTCGACACCCTTGATCGTGATCGAGATGTGCCCATCCGGCAAGGTCGTGAACTCGATGAAGTCATCGTTTGACGAATACTCGCTCGGGAACGTTATCTCGATGCCGGTATCGGTGCGAATGCGGTGGTTCTTCGCGATGCGGTGGGCAACAGACGGCCTCACCGGCACCTCCTCGGGGATGGAGGCGGCACTTGCCGATTCGCGCATCTTCTCCTCGTAGCGCGCCTGGGCTTCGGGCCTGTCTGCAAAGATCTTCTTGCCGACCTCGCGCGGCTCGATTGCCTCTGCCTCGTCTGCCTGCTCCGTCACATAGGCCTTGGCACGGCTCACCTCGACTGCCGGCGTGAGGCCATACTCTTCTGCCACATCCTGGACGGCAAGCGTCACGCTCTGGATGACCTCGCGGGTCGAGGCTTCCTGGGTGCATTGGAGAAGGCCGTCAGGGATGATGAAGGACTCCTGTCCCGCAATCGTGCGCGCCTTGTCCGAGAAGTCGATCTCGCCTGTGCCGAGATCGATTGCCGCATAGGAGTCCACCTTCTGCGTCGGCAGCGGCAGGAGCGCATCGGTCCTCACGATATCGGTGAGATGCATGTCCTCGCGCACATCGTGCACATAGCCCTGCTTTCTGGCAAGCAGCACGATTGCAAAGACCTCGCGCGCATTTCCTTCGAAGGAGGCATCCACCTCCTCGTCGGTCTGGGGAGCAGACACCTTCTCTGTATCCGTCACATCGGCGACAAGCAGGTCATAGGGCAGCTTGTCATCCGACTTCATGAGCTCTTCGAAGAAGAAGTCCCCTACCTCCTTCGAGAGGGCCACGAAATCGAGCTCTGAGGCACGGTAGCGCCTGAGCTCCTCGTGGAAATTGCTCTCCGGGCTGAACATCCCGTGCTTGCTCTCGGAAGAGGAAAGGGTCTTGCGCACGAGCCTCGTCACATAGGAGCGAATGGCCTTCTCGCTCACATCGAGCTCGCGTGTGCTCTCATAGTTCGAACTTGTCTCGAAGTCATAGGCATGCAGTATCGCATGGTTGATGGTCAGCATCGATGCACCGTCCTGGTCGTCACGTTCTGTGCCTTCCCAGCATACCTTTCATGGGCGTGGCACTGTGAAATAATTGTACAGGTACCTGTTTTTATGGACGTCACGTGTAGATGGGCCGATAAAGCCCATTCCCGCAGATAGGACTCTCTCCTGCGAGTATTGTCATGTATGGCAAATCCCCCAGACAGATATCTGCTGCACAGCAGATGCACAACTATGGAAGAGGTTGGAATGGACGAAGAGAAGAACGTCGAGATCGAGGCTGCCGAAGAGAAGCCTGAGCCCGCAGCAACGCCTGAGGACATGTCGCTCGTCGAGAAGGCGGGCAGGATGGCACGCCTCATGCACCGCTACATCAAGCTCAACACCGAGGCTCACGGCGGCATCGGCGATCCCCTGCAGGGCCAGGGCCGCGTCCTTGCCATGCTCCAGGCAAAGCCTGAGACCACGCAGAAGGAGCTCTGCTTCCTTCTTGGCATGCGCCAGCAGTCCCTCTCCGAGCTTCTGAGCAAGCTCGAGGAGAAGGGCTTCGTCGAGCGGCAGAAGAGCGAAGAGGACGGCCGCGTCACGCTCGTGAAGCTCACCGACGAGGGCAAGGCAGCTGTGCCCGACCTCGACGAGCTCGATCCGGACGAGGAGGTCTTCGGCGTCCTCGATGCAGAGACGAAGGCTGCCTTCGAGGCGGCCGTCGATACCGTGAGCGACTCCCTCAAGGAGAAGCTCCTTGCCCTCGGCGACGATCCCGATGCACCGACCAAGCCCCGCAGGGACGACGACCGCCGTGGCGGACGTGACGAGCGCGGCGGACGCAATGGCTTCTCCCGCGGCGGCGACCGTGGCGGCTTCCGCAGTGGCGATCGTGGTGGCCGTAGCGGATTCTCCCGTGGCGGCGACCGTGGTGGCCGTGGCGGCTTCTCCCGTGGCGGAGACCGTGGCGGCTATCGTGGCGGCAACAGGCGCGATGGCGGCTATCGTGGCGGCAGGGACTTCAACTCCGGCTACGGCAGCCAGAACCGTGGCGGCGGCTATCGTAGCGGCTCCGACCGCAACGACCGTGGCGACCGTGGCGGATACCGCAGCGAGCGCTAGACGCTGAACAGCAGCAAGAACGAAGGGTGGGACTGCTCGCATGAACAGTCCCACCCTTTTTCAGTACATCCTGTCGCAGATTCCGCAGTGCTGGCCAGCGCCTAGGCAGCAGCCTCGGCCTGCAGCAGGGGCTCCCCTGCTGCAACATGTCCCTCGGCAGGCACAAGATCGATCTTCTGGTACTGCTCCGAATTCAGGACCACACAGACGACAATCTCGCGGTAGCCCGACTTCCTGATTGCATCTATCGAGAAGCGCATGAGCGGATCGCCTTCCGAGAAATGCTGGCCCTTCTCGACGAGGCGGGCAAAGCCCTTTCCCTGCATCTCGCAGGTATCGATGCCGACATGCACGATGCACTGGACGCCCGTATCGGACGTGAGGACGATGCCATGATTCGTATGGCTGATCGAGGAGACGACGCCGTCGAAGGGCGCCCTCAGATAGTTCTCCTCCGGCCAGATGCCGCAGCCCTGGCCAAGCATGCCGGAATTGAAGACCGGATCGGGCACTTCCTCGAGCGGGACCACCCTGCCAGACACAGGAGCCTTGACCAAGCCTTCAGGCAAGGCGGAGGCTGTGCTGTCCGACGAAGTCTGTCCGTCCTGAGAATCCTGCGCTTCCACGTGCACTTCCTTCGATGAGCCAATACGATGCAGCCGGCACAAGCCGGCTCACGCGTATCTTAATCCATAGAGATCGATTCTGGTAGCCCAGATACAGCTTTTCTATGCATCGAGCCCAAATCGATGCTTCATTCACTGACACATCGATCGCCTGCATCTGCGCAGGCAGAAAGCCTGCCATAGAATCTCTATATAGGAAAGTGAGTTCCGTGTATTATACATGCGCAAAACCGCGTCCTAGCATGTGAGCTACAAGAAGAGCCAGCGCAGATGCGCTGGGCACCTAGCTTTGGAGGCACACTATGCTTGGCGGTCTTGGCGCACCTGAAATGCTCGTTATCCTCATCGTTGCCCTCGTGATCTTCGGGCCGAAGAATCTGCCGAAGCTCGGCAGCGCTATCGGCAAGACGATCCACAACGTGAAGGAGGGCATGGAGGAAGACAAGCCCGATTCCCAGGTCCAGACTGCAAAGATCCAGGAGAGCGCATCCTCTGACGAGGACGCAGACGCCTAAGGAAACGATGATTAATGGGCCCATCCCGCCCCAAGGCCTTTCGGGTGATGGTTTTCCGATGGGATGGGCGGGGCCAGGGCCCGGAATCAGGGCGCCATCGCCTTCCGGACCCCCTCCGGCAGGGAATCCGGGCATGGCTGTCCCGCGGGATCAGGCAGCCGTCGGCAGGGGCTCCAGCGCCCTCCCCGCCGATATGCACATCGCGAGGTTCGACAGCGCGAATGCGGCATGGAGCAGGCAGCCGTTCTTCTCGATGCCGCGGTAGCGGGTCCTGATATGCCCGAATCGCCTCTTCACGATGAGGAAGGGGTGCTCCACCTTGGAGCGCACCGACGCCTTCCTCGACTCTATGCCCTTCTCGGCCGAGAGCGCGCAGTCCAGGCCCTTCACCGTGGAGGGCTTCCTGGCGACGGTCCACCGCATCGATGAGAGGTGCGGGTCGGAGGCGACCTCGGGGCGCTTCGCCACCCCGGTGTATCCGGAGTCCGCATAGCAGAACCGGTCGTCCCCGCGGACGAGGGAATGGGCCATGGCCACGTCGGACACGTTGGCGGCAGTCGTCTCCACGGTATGCACGAGGCCGCTGCCCGCATCGACGCCGATGTGCGCCTTGAAGCCGAAATGCCAGTTCTTCCCCTTCTTGGACTGGTGGGCCTCGGGGTCGCGGGAATGCCCCTCGTTCTTGGTGGAGCTCGGCGCCTCGATGAAGGTCGCGTCCACGATGGAGCCTCCCCGCATCATGACGCCCGCCGCCTCGAGCTCCGAGTTCAGCTCGTCGAGCATGGCCTTGCCGAGGCCCTTCCTCTCGAGGATGTGGCGGAACTTCGCGAGCGTCGTGGCGTCGGGGACCTGCCCGCGCATGAGGTCGATGTGCATGAACCTCTGCATGGCGCGGGAGTCGAGGATGGCATCCTCCGTGCCCTCGTCCGAGAGGCCGAACATGACCTGGAGCAGGTACATCCTGAGCATCGTCTCGGCGCCGCGGACATGCCTGCCGCGCTGCTGGGAGTGGTAATGGGGCTCGATGAGGGCGGTCCACCTGTCCCAGGGGACGATCGCATCCATACGCTCCAGGAACTCCTCGCGCCTCGTCTTCCTCCGCTGCCCCTGCGATTCCAGGTCGCCGAAGCTCATCTGATCGCCCATCGCAAGCCTTCCGCCGCAGCCCCACCGATATCCATATTATAACGTTTGTGCAGGTAGAGTGCCATTTCTACCGGATGCGCGGCAACCTGGCGGGCAGCGGAAGGCCGGGCGGTGCGATTCGGCCTGGTGAGCTATGCTTTAATCATCGTTTCCCTAAGTGATATCCCCGTCATTTGCCCTCTTTCTCCCTTCCTCAGGGCAGGCATCAGAAAGCCCCGGAGCGCTCGGCTCCGGGGCTTTCTTCATGCTCTGGTATATTGCTCACTCAGATGCATCTTCTGGGTCTTCTGCTTCCTCCTGCGCCTTCTGGGCCTCTTTCGCCTTTGCCTCTTCAGCACAGTCGTTCTCGAACATCTTGATGAAGCGCTCGGCCAGAGGCGGCAGATAGCTTCCCTTCCGCCAGACCGCTGCCATCTGGGTCACGAGCTCGGGACAGTCGACGATCTTGTTCGTCGTCCCGCCATGCTTCATCGTCGCCAAGAACGACTCAGGCACTAGGCCTATCCCCATGCCGCGGGTCGACCACACGCAGGCCGTGCGGGCATCGTCTGCGACGCAGGCCGGGAAGAATGTGAGCTGGCGCTCGTTGAAGAGATCCTCGAGCAGGTGCTCGAAGCGCCTATAGATCACGAGCGGCTGGCCTGAAAGCTCCTCGAGCGTGATTGTATCGGGGCTCTTGCCGCAGCGTATGCCTTTCGGGATGAGGGCAAGCATGCGCTCGGTCGAGGCATAGGTGACATTGAGTCCATCAAGCGGAAACGGCGTCCTCACGACACCGACATCCACCTCGCCACGCTTCAGCATATCGAGGACCTCATACGTATTTCCCTCGTGGAGCTCGAGCCTGAGCTGCGGATAGTTGCGGCACAGACGCTGCATCGAAGGTGTCGGCATGAACCCGCCCGAAGAGGAGATGATGCCGACAGAGAGCGTGCCGCTCGTCCCCTGTCCGAAGCTCTTGACCTCGCGGGTCGCTGCGCTCGTGAGCGAGAGGATGCGCTCGGCACGCGCATAGAGGAGCTGGCCTGCCTCGGTCAGCTCCGCAGAGCGGGGCCCGCGCTCTATGAGCTTGACGCCGAGCTCGCGCTCGAGCGATGAAAGCTCATAGGACAGAGGCGGCTGGGTGATATGCAGGCGCCGGGCAGCTGCCGTAATCTGGTGCTCCTCGGCTATTGCCATGAAATACTCGAGCTGTCTGAGATTCATGCAGGCCCCTCTTGTGCTAGTTCTCGGAAGCTGCCACAGACGACTCGAAGAGCGCCGCGACATCCTCTGAGCTCATATCGAGAGCAACAGACATCTCGCGCAGCGACCGCTCGCTCGCTTCCTTCAAGATGCGCTGGAAGACCACAGGCGGCTTCTTGTTCTTTGCCTGGACATCGGCAATGCGCTTGCGGAACGTCTTCACGATGCGGACAGAGTCCTGGCAGGAGCCGTTCTTGATCTCCTTCTTGAAGTGCTCCTCCTCAAGCGCACGGCTCCTGTCCGTGAATTTCTCCACTGCCATGGTCGGATACTCGCGGATGATGGCACGCGCTTCCTCGCGCGAGAGAATCGGACGCAGCCGTCCCTCGGATGCGACCGGGAAGCTGATCAGCATCGGGTTCCTCTGCCCCACTGGCATCAGCTTGTAGGAGGGAGCCGCATCGTCCGTAATCTCCTCTACCTTGCAGACGCCCTGGCCTGGATGAACCACATACTCGCCGACTTTGTACATGCACGTGCCCCTTTCTGACGAATTGGCACTAGTTTAGCATGATTTTCAAAATTTTTCAAATCATAGCCGATTTTCCATTGCATACTGCTGTGCACTACGCTATGTTATTAGGTTTTGCTTTGTATATAGCTTCTAGGCTTATGGAGACGTCTCCAGAACATCTCCCCAAGATATGCAGACGGAACGCGCATGACCTGCGCAGATGCTGCCTTCTCCCCCATTGGCCGCATCGTCTGGCGCCCCTGTGCTGAGACGGCAGCAATTGGGATACGATGGTTCTGATACCAATGCGGCACAAGGCCGCTCTCATAGGGAGGCACACGATGAACCTCGAAGGCATGTATCTCGGAATCTGCGGCTGGTGGAAAGATCTCGACGAGACGACGAAGCAGGCAGCGCTCGATGACTTTGCGCTCTCGTTCTCGCTCAACTCGGCACGCATCGAGAAGGAACACACCTCTCACGAAGTGGCACGCCAGATCTTCGACAAGGACGCCGTGGAGAACTACACCGGCGAGCTCAAGCCGCTCGTCCAGGTCTTCAACCAGAAGCGCGCCTGGATGCGTGCAACGCAGTACCTCTCCGAGGAGCGCCCGATCGATACCTCGCTCGTGCTCGATCTGCACCAGACGCTCTGCGCTGCCACCTACTCCGAGCGCAACTTCGCAGACGGCGAGCGCCCTGGCACGTTCCGTCTCGGTGACTGCATCATCCCCGACTCGACGGAGATCGGAGCAGACCCCGAAGAGGTCCCGGGCCTTGTGGACGACCTCTGCGACCAGGTGAGCGACGCCCTCGGCGACGCAACGCCGAAGCGTGTCCTCACGGCAGCAAGCTTCTTCCACGCCAGCTACGAGACAATCCACCCATTCGCTGACGGCAATGGCATCTCTGGCCGCCTCCTCATGAACTACACCCTCATCATGGGCGGCAACCCGCCTGCGGTCATCTTCGCGACCGACCGCCCCGCCTATTACGAGGCTCTCGAGGCCTTCAACCGCCAGGGCGATCTCAAGCCCTTCAAGTCCTTTGTCATGGCAGAGACGATCAAGACCTGGAGGAAGCTCGCGACCGAGCTTGCCGAAAACGCCCAGTAGGCACAGGAATCAAAGCGAGGCACACACAGCGAAGGGTCCGGAGCAATCCGGACCCTTCGTTCATGTCTATAGGTATCTCTTCTAGTTCTTGCCGCGCACGCTCTGGGCGATGCGGTCGGAGACCGACATGCCCTTCCTCCTGTCGGGACCCCAGAAGCAGCATGACACCATGCCCGGCCCCACATGGCAGCCGATGGTCGGGCCAATCGTCGAGATCATCGTCACCGCCGTCTCATCCGTCTTGTGGATCATGTCGGCCAAGCGCTCGGCATCCTTCGGGCAGTCGGCATTGCCGATTGCGACGACCGAAGAGAACATATCCGTGTTGTGCGTCCTCTCGTAGAACGATGCCATCTTCCGGAGGCCCTTCTTGCGGCCACGCGTGACACCGACGACAGAGAGCGCACCATCGAGGTCGAAGGTCAGAAGCGGCTTCACATCGAGGGCGCCACCGACGACAGCGACGCTCTTGGGAACGCGTCCTCCCCTATGCAGGGCATCGAGGTCGTCGACCATGAAGATGGTCTGGACGAAGTAGCGTGCCTCCTTGGCCCATTCGACCATCTCGGTCGCCGTGAGGCCCTTATCCCTCTGACGTATTGCTTCGACCATGAAGAGATACTGGGACGTGGAGCCAATCTTGCAGTCCACGATGTAGATCGGAAGGTCGGGTCTGCCCAGCTCGTCCTTCACACGGTCAAGCGCCGTGCAGGCGCCCTCATAGCAGCCCGAGATGCCCGACGAGAACGCAAGATAGACCGTCGGCAGATCTGCATCGGCACGCTCGCGGAACGCCTTCTCGAACTCCATCTGTGCCGGCTGCGATGTCATCGGCATCGCTCCGTGCCTGATTGCCTCATAGAACTCGTGTGGCGTGCGGGACACGAAGAGGTCGTCCACGCCGTGGAAGCCGCCATCCTCCTTGCCGGCCTCCGTATACGTGAAATGGAACATGCCGATATTCGCATCATCCACCATCTGCTGCGTGAAGTCGCAGGGAGAGTCTGTCATAAGGTAGAACTTCGCTTCTGCCATGGCTTGCCTTCCTTCCCCGGAACATCTTCCAGGAGTGCTTTCCAGCTTTGTCCTTACCTATCTTAATCGACCGACTTGAGGCTTTCCACCATATCGATGTGGGCAAGCTTCGGCGAGAGGGCCGCCATTACAATCAGCGTGAACATCATGGTCATCCCGAATGCGATCGCAAAGCTTGCCGGATGGATATCGCGGCCGAACATCACGAAGTCGACCTCGGCCGTGACGATAACGAACTGCTCAAGGAAGATGCCGGCAGCAAGGCCGATGGCGGCACCCAGAGCAGAGAGCAGGATGATCTCGCGGAACACGTAGGATGCGACCTCGTGGCGGGTGAAGCCCAGGACCTTCAGGCTTGCAATCTCGCGGATACGCTCCTGGATGTTGATGTTCGTGAGGTTGTAGAGCACGATGAAGGCAAGGAGGGCTGCTGCGATGACGAGCACGACCATGACGGAATCGACCGTCGCAAGCATCGCACGGTAGGACGAGATCGTGTCGTCGTTGAAGGAGACGGCAGAGACGCCTGAGAGGTCCCGCATCTCCTCTGCCATGCTGCGGTGCTCCTGAGCCGTCCCTGGTGCCGAGGCATAGAGGCGGCTGGCTTTGGGCTCTGCGCCAAAGGCAGACGTATAGGCATTCTGCCCTGCAATCACGTAGTAGGAGAGATAGTTCTCGAAGATGCCCGTGATCGCAAGCGCATGGGGTTCTCCTGCCGCATTGCCGATATCGTCCTGGTCGTAGATCTCGATCGTATCGCCGACAGATAGTCCAAGCTCGGAGGCAAGCTTCTCGCTCACGAGCACCGAGTCCTCGTCGAGCGGCACCGATGCCCCGGACGTGCGCTCCCTGAGCGTCACCATGCCAGAGAAGCTCTCAGGGTCCTCAGGCACGATGAGGATGCAGGAAAGAGGAGAAGCCGTCTCAGACCCTGCCTGCATGTTGAGGTTCTCGGTCCAGGCACCAGATGTCTCTGCCCCGGCATCCGCAAGATAGCTCTCGACCGCCTCCTTGTCCTCCTCCGTCGCGTCCTCGTCGAGCGAGACCTCCACGTTGCTGTGCCAGATATCGCCGTACTGCTTGTCGACGATATCGGATATCGCATCACGGACACCAAGGCCCGTAAGCAGCAGGGCGCAGCAGCCAGCAATGCCGATCAGGGTCATCACGAGGCGGCGCTTGTAGCGGAAGAGATTCCTGAACGTGACCTTCCAGAGGAAGCTCATATGGTGCCAGACCGGACGGATGTACTCGAGCAGGATCCTCTTTCCGGCAGGAGGCACCTTCGGCAGCATGAGGGCTGCGGGCACTTCGCGCATCTCTGCCCATACGGCAGCAAATGTTGCAGCCAAGGTCGCACTGGCTCCTGCCAGACAGGCAAGAAGCGCCGTCGGCACATCGATCGGCAGCGGGAACGGAAGCGACGGCACGACATACATCGTCCCGTAGGCACGCGTCACGATTGCAGGCAGAAGCTGCGAGAGGAAGAACGTGCCGAGCACGGCACCCAGAAGCGAGGCAGCCCCGGCATAGAAGAGATACTTCTGCGCAATCTGCCCCGCCGAGTAGCCAAGCGCCTTGTACGTGCCGATCTCGATACGGTCGTCCTCGACCATTCTGGTCATGCTCGTGAGTGCCACAAGGGCCGCCACGAGGAAGAAGAAGAGCGGGAAGACCTGGGCAATCGCATCGATGCGGGAGGCATCGTTTCCGTAGCTGACCTGTCCTACGCCCTTCGTGCGATCAAGCACATAGACCAAAGGCTCGGCGATGCCGTCGACCGCATCCTGCGCAGCTTGGAGCTGCTGGGCAGCATCGGCAAACCTGCTCTCGGCCTCTGCCTTCTTGCTGACAAGCTCCGAGATGCCCTCCTCGTACTGCGCATAGCCATCCTCGAGCTGGCTCTCGCCTGAGGCAATCTGGCTGTCTGCGTCCACGAGCTGCCGGTACGCCGAAGCAAGCTGCGCTTCGGCATCTTTCTTGCTCTCAAAGTAGCGCGCCCAGCCTTCTTCCAGCTGCTGCCTGCCCGCATCTATCTGGGTGCGGGCGCTCTGCGCCTCATCGAGCTTCATCTCGTTGTCGGCAAGCTCGCGCTCGGCGTCTGCAATCTTCGTATCGCCTTCGTCTATGCCGGATGCAATCTGGGTCTCAACCTCGGTGCAGGCCTCCTGGACATCTGCTATCGCAGCAGAAGCGGCAGCGCGTATCTGATCCAGGACAGCTTCCGGATCGTCGTCGAGGTCGATGCCGTCGAACTCGGAGATCACCTCGTCGGCAAGAGCTTCAAGACGCGCCTTCGTCTCCTCGTCGCCGAAGTCCACAAGGTCTGAGGAGGCAAGGTCCTTTGCAGCCTCGATGCCGCCCTCTATCTCGTCTGCGAGGGCAGCGATCTCCTCCTCGGTCGGCTCGTCCGTGCGCTGTGCCCACGTATCGAGCGTCGTGAGGACGCCCTGGATCGTGTCCATGTCAGATGCCGCCTGGACAAGCTCTGAGCGCTTCTCTTCCCATGTCTCCTTGCCAGCCTCGAGCTCGCTCTTGCCCTCCTCGAGCTTCTGGCGTGCCGCATCGATATCCGCCTCCGTCATCCCGAGCTGTGCTTCCGCATCATCAAGCTGAGACTGGCTCGCTTCGAGCTGGGCCTTGGCCGAGGCAAGCTGTGCTTCGACCTGGCGCCTCTCTTTCCAGTACGTGTTCCAGCCGTCTGCAGCCTTCTCCTTGCCCTCTTCGAGTACCTGCCTGTTCTCCTCAAGCGTCGCCAGGGCATCGTCGAGCTGCGACTGTGCCTGAGCTATCTGGCTCTCTGCGTCTGCCTTCTCGCTCTCGTAGGTCGCCCTGCTCTCGTCGACCTTCTCCTGCGCTGCATTCTTCACTTCAGCCAGACGGTCCTGGGCAAGGTCATCCGCCTCGTCCTCGAGCCTCGTCTCGACACTATCGACGATGTCTGTGTACTCGTCCGAGAAGGCATCTTTTGCGCGTGCTCCTGTGACCGTGACATAGACCTGCGTATAGGGAAGATTGTCTGCAAAGGCTCCATCAGGCACGAAGAGGTACTGCTCGATCTTGCCTGAGCCCAAGGCTGTCGTGCCAAGAAGCGAGGTATCCACATAGTCGGCCGAGCGCACAAGCCCCGTGACGCGGAATGTCTTCTGCGTGAGCACGGAGTCGATATCGCCTGTCCCATAGAGGACTGTCACGGCATCGTCAATCGAGAGATTCTCCCGCATCGACACATCGGCGCTCATCACGCATTCATCGTCTGCCTCAGGCCACGCACCGCTCACAAGCTCCGCCTTGTTCATGGAGGAGGTGCCCTCCGCGGCACCTTCCGGCAGGGAGGAGATCCTCACCGTGTATTCATCATTGTTGAGCGAGACCATCGCATCGCAGGAGAAGGAGGGCATCACATCCTCGACGCCCTCGGTATCCCGTATCTTGTCCATCTGGCGGTCAGTGAAGCCGAGCGTCGAGACAAGGCGGATATCGTAGAGCGCAGAATCATCGTAGTAGGCATCCCCTGCCAGGCGCATGTCGCGGCCGACCATGTTGAGGCCGGCAAAGAAGCCGCAGCCGAGCGCGACGATACCGAGGATTGCGAGGAAGCGTCCCCACGACCCTGAGATCTTGCGAGGCAGGCTCTTGCTGAATGCGCCTTTCATGGCACTACCAGACCAGGGTATCGGCATCGAGAGGATGCTCGTTGACCTCGTTTGCCACAGCGTGTCCCCCATGGATGCGAATCACGCGGTCTGCGATAGCCGTGAAGGCGGCATTGTGGGTGATCACGACAACGGTCTTGCCGTGTGCATGCGAGCTTGCCTGCAGAAGTTGCAGGATCGACTTGCCCGTCGCATAGTCGAGGGCTCCTGTCGGCTCATCGCAGAGCAGGAGCTTCGGATTCTTTGCGAGGGCGCGGGCTATGGAGACGCGCTGCTGCTCGCCGCCGGAAAGCTGTGCCGGGAAGTTGTCCATCCGCTCGCTGAGACCGACCTCGCGAAGCACCGTCGCCGGATCAAGCGGATCTTTCGAGATCTGCGTTGCCAGCTCGACGTTCTCAAGCGCCGTGAGGTTCTGGACGAGGTTGTAGAACTGGAAGACGAAGCCGATATCGTAGCGGCGGTAGAACGTGAGGTCGCGCTCCCCCATGCCCGATACCTCGGTCCCTGCGACCCATATCTTGCCATCCGTGACCGCATCCATGCCGCCAAGCATGTTCAGGACCGTTGTCTTGCCGGCACCCGAGGGACCGACAATCACGACGAACTCGCCCTCTTCGATCGTGAAGCTCATGTCCTTGACTGCAGCGACCTCCACCTCGCCCATGCGGTATATCTTCGAGACATCCCTGAACTCGACGAAGGCCATCTGCCACCTCCTGGAATCGGCTGCACCCTTGATTATCCTTCCCAGTATAGGCAGAGGGAACAGGCCATACCTGAAGGGAAGCAGGCAAATGGCACGAAACCGGGCCGCAGCAAGGCCGTGTCCACGTACATTTGGGTATCATCGGGACATGAAGCAAGAGGAAGGAGACTGCCATGGCAGAAGAGGACAGGAAGGCATTGAGGCGCTGCGCCGTGCATTTCGTGGGCCAGGTCCAGGGCGTCGGCTTCCGCTGGACCTCGCGCAGGATTGCGCTCGAGCTCGGCCTCACCGGCTGGGTCCGGAATGAATGGGATGGCTCGGTCAGGATGGAGCTCCAGGGCACGCCCGATGCCATCTCCTCCTTCTTCGGGAAGCTCCAGAACGCCTACCGCGACTTCCCGATCGACTACCGTATCGACGATATCGTGGATATCGCTCCCGTCGAGGACGAAGGGCCCTTCACGGTGAAGCTCCGCTAGGAAAAGGGGCCAAGCAGAGAAAAGTGCCGGGAAGATCGTCTCTTCCCGGCACTTCTCAGTCTTGCCAGATGAATTCGAGCGAGCAGGTGCGTCTGGGCACATAGGGGCTCTTCTTCCTGAGGAAGGCCGCAATGATGTCAGGGACCTCGTCGGAGCCGACAGGCTCAGACGGACACTCTCCGAGCGCCTCATAGCCGCCGGTGCCGGTCGAACGATAGTCGTTCAAGGCAAGCGTCAGCTTCTCGGGTACGGGACTTCCGTCTGCCATCGTAAGCTCGGTGATGCGTCTGCCGACAGGAAGCCTCAAGTCAGCAACGGCGTGGATCCCCTCATAGAGATCGAAGTTATAGTGCTCGACCTTCGGACGCAGGAAGAGGTCTGATATCTGAGGCTTGCCGTCTGGGCCAAGCTCGAGATAGGAGGCGCAGCGCTCGAGCGAGGACAGCAGCACCTCGCGCGTGATCTCTGCCTTCATGAGGAGGTTCGCGAAGGGATAGGCAGCGCAGATGTCGCGCTCCATGACCTTCGCCGGAAGGCCCGTGGCGCCATTTGGCAGTGCCGTGCATGAGATATCTGCACCGCTCGCCTCGATCTGTGCCTCGTTGATGAGATGGGCGACGGCAGAGCCTGAGAGAGCGCAGGAGAGCTTCTCCTCAGCCTCGATCGGAGCCTCGAGCTCGCCCACCGATTCGGCAAGCCACTCTTCGGTCTTGGCAGCGAGCGGTGCGAGCATGGAGCTGAGCAGGTCGTCGGGTGCACCATCTGCCGCCATGAGATCTGAGCTCCACACCCAGCCAGAGCCATCGTCTGTGCCTTCGAGCGCAATGAAGCTCGTAGCGTTTGCTGGCGGCTGCACGCACCAGGTGCCCGCAATCTTCACGCCGTCGACTGCCATATGCTGGTGGCCTGTGAGGAGCAGGTCGATATCGGCCGTGCGTGCAATTTCGCAGGCAGCATTCTCGCGCGTCTTCGAGAGCCGCCTGCCGGTGGCAAGGTCCTCCTCGAAGCCGCCGTGATAGATGCAGACGACCAGGTCTGCTTCCTCGCGGAGCTTCGCTGCCTCGCGCTGCACCGCCGACACGGGATCTTCGATCGTGATGCCCTCGAGATGCTCTGGCCTCTCCCAGATATTCACATAGTCCGTCACGATGCCGGTGATACCGAGAACAAGGCCCGAAGGGAGCGTGCAGACAGAGGACGGGACGATTGGAAGCTCCCCGCGCTCGTCGTGCACGTTCGCGCAGACGCAGACTGCATCGAGCTCTTCGAGGTACTGCTGAAGCACGTCGCGCCCGAAGTTGAAGTCATGGTTTCCGAGCGTCACATACTCGCAGCCAAGACGGTTCAGGGCAAGCGCACAGGGATTCGTGCCCCTGCGGCTGCCGCGGAGCCAGACCTTCATGAGAGGCGTGCCCTGCATGGTGTCTCCCCCATCGACGATGAGGGAGTCGCCATGAGAGCACCATTCATGGATGGGGTCCATGAGGCAGCAGATGCCCATGTGTGCACGTCTGCCCGTTGCATAGTCCTCATCGAGGATATGTCCATGCGTATCGGACGTGAATGCGATATGGAGCTTTGACACCTAGACACCCCTCGTCAGATGCGTGCGGATACGCGTCGAGATGTATTCGACAATGAGGATCAGGACGACGAGCCCCCAGAGGATCGAACCTGCCTCGTTCCAGCGGTAGGCGTTCATTGCAAAGATGAGCGGAGCGCCGATACCGCCAGCGCCGACGAGGCCGAGGACGGTAGCGTCGCGCAGGTTCATATCGAAGCGGTAGATGGCCGTCGAAATGAAGGAGCTCGAGAGCTGCGGAATGACGCCGAAGCGGATCTTGCGCCACGTCGTTGCGCCCTCTGCGTCGAGCGACTCGAGGATGCGGTAGTCGAGATCCTCAATCGTCTCGATGTACATCTTGCAGACCATGCCGACAGAGCAGAGCGACATCGTCAGAAGGCCAGCGAAGGGGCCAGGGCCAGTGACACGCACGAACATGAGGCCGTAGACGAAGGGCGGCACCGTACGGACGGCCATGATGATGAGACGGGCGATGTTCGAGACGACCCTGCCGGTGAGGTTCCTCGAGGCGAGGAAGGCCAGAGGGATCGAGATGATGGCGCCGACGACCGTGCCGAGGAAGGCGATGCAGATCGTCTCGACGAGCAGGTACGGCACGCCTCCGGTCGTAAGGTTGAAGAGCAGGCCGGTATCAGGATGCGCGATGCCGGCAAGGATGTTGAGGGCGATCTGTCCGCCATCCTGGCCCGTGCCGGATGCCTCGACGGCAGAGCCGCTCCAGACAAGCAGGGCAACGACGACAACGGCGCAGGCAAGCTCGAAGAGCCAGCCCTTCGGGCGGTCCTCATATGCCTTGAGAATGCGTTCTTCCATATGCGGACCTCCTTAAGCCAGACGCCTGCGCAGTGCGCGGCTGATGGACTCGATGATGAAGACAGTGACAAAGAGCGCCACGAGGACCATGCCGACCTCGGGATACATGCGCCAGGCGATGCCCTCATTGAGGACAAGGCCGAGGCCGCCTGCACCGACGTAGCCGAGGATGGACGCGTAGCGGACATTTCCCTCGAAGCAGAAGAGGCAGTTCGAGAGATAGGATGGCAGGATCTGCGGCACGATAGCGGAAGTGAAGGCACGGACCTTGCTCGCACCCATGGCTTCCATTGCCTCGAAGGCACCCATATCGACGGTCTCGATCTCCTCGTAGAGGATCTTGCCGACATAGGCGAACGTGAAGATTGCGATAGCGGTCGTGCCGGCAAGCGTGCCGAGGCCGAAGATGTAGGTCGCGATGAGGGCCGTGACAATCGTCGGCAGCGTGCGGATGATCGAAAGCAGAAGGCGCATGAGGGCGACGACGACTTTGCTGTGGACGATGTTCGTCGATGCGGCGACAGCAAACGGAATCACGAGGACAGATCCGATGAAGGAGCCCAAAAGCGACATCTTGATCGTGTCGAAGAGCGGCTGCCACACGGATGGCATGTAGTCCCAGTTGGGCGGGAACATCGAGAAGAGGATGTCCCAGAAGCGTCCGCCATTCTCTGCCAGCACCGTCATATCGAAGCCAGTGACCTGGATCGAGATGATAGAGACGATAATGATGAGGACAGCGATGACAGGGCCGCGGGAAGCGCGCCTCGTGACGGTCTTGCCGTTTTCGAGCGTCACGGTCTTCGGCTTGAATATCTTGTCATACCAGGTAAGCGCAATGCCGCCCGAGATCGTCTCGGGGACCTTGGCGCTGGCGTGCTTAGCGGGCATCGGCCGCCTCCTTGGAAAGCTCGGGCACGATGAGCGGTGCCTCGTCGCCTTCGGCGTCCTTGCCATACACCTCGTCGAGCACATCCTGGTTCACATCGGATGCAGGGCCATAGTAGACGACCTCGCCGGCACGGATGCCGAGGACGGAGTCGCAGTACTTGAGCGCGAGGTCCACGTGGTGGATGTTCAGGAGAATCGTGATGCCCATGTCCTGGTTGATGCGCTTCAGGTCGTCCATGACCTGACGGGCGGTCATCGGGTCGAGCGAAGCGACCGGCTCGTCTGCAAGGATGATCTCAGGGTTCTGAGTCAACGTGCGCGCAAGGGCGACACGCTGCTGCTGGCCGCCGGAGAGCTGGTCGCAGCGGACGTAGGCCTTGTCGAGGATGCCCATCTTGTCGAGGGACTCGAGTGCCGCCATCTTCTCTTCCTTCGTGAAGATGCCGAACAGGGCCCTGTACCACGGGATATCAGGCACGAAGGCGGTCAGCACGTTCCTGATCACGGTTGTACGGGTGATCAGGTTGAACGACTGGAAGATCATGCCGATCTTGCGGCGGAAGCGACGCAGCTCCTTGCCCTTGAGCGATCCGACATCGGTTCCGTTGACGGTCACCGTGCCCTCGGTGATCGGATTCAGGCGGTTGACCGTGCGGATCAGGGTCGACTTGCCGGCACCGGAGCGGCCGATGATTGCGACGAAGCGGCCGTCCTCGATCGTGAGGTTGACATCCTTGAGCGCTTCGAACCCGTTCGGGTAGCGCATCGACACATGGGAGAACTCTATCATCTATCCATCCTGTCATGAGACCTGCATGCAAACGGGGACGCCAGACGCATCCCCGTTCGGAAAAACGCGCCGGGCCACCAGGAGTGGTACCGACGCGTTCAGAATGCCTTAAGAGTTGGAGCTCGACTTGAGCTTCTTGACCATTTCCTGAGCCTCGCGCTCGGAATCATAGTCGGAGTCCTGTGCCTCGACATAGCCGTTGTGGCTGTAGATGGCAATGACCTTCTTGCCTTCATCGGTGTTGCCGATGTTGATCATGGCCTGGGAGAAGGCCTTCTTGAAGTCGTCGGTCATCGTCTTGGAGGCCTTGGAGGCAGAGATCGTGTCGTTGTAGATCGGCTTCGTGACGCCGATGACATTCGTCTCGTCCCAGATGCTGGCGGTACGGCTGTAGTCGGACGTCCACTTGGACTCATAGTCGCGACGGCCATCAGCATAGACGCATAGAGCGTCGACCTGGCCGGAAGCGAGACGTGCGAAGGCGGAGCCGTAGGAGTCGGACTGGACAGCATGCGTGAGGTCGAGGACCGTCTTGCCGTAGTTGTCGTTGAGCCACAGGCACGGATAGATGTAGCCTGCAGGAGAGCTCGAGCTCATGACAGACCAGTTGGCGCCGTTGATGTCGTCCCAGCTGAGCTCCTGGCCATTGTTGACCTTGTCGCCGAGAGCCTTGCCGGCATCGCTCGGGCCAGCGATGAGGAGGGCACGGTAGAACGTGACCTGCTGGTCGGATGCCGTGGTCGGCTTCTGGTCGTTCCAGTCCTTCGGATCGTCGGAGTCGATGGAAAGGCCGTTGCGCGTAGCGGTGAGCAGGACCTCGCAGCCATCGGAGTAGAGGACATAGGTGCCGCCCGGAATGAAGCCCACGTCGATAGTACCGGAGGTCAGGCCCTCGCCGACTGCCTCATAGCTCGTGCCGACCGTGATGTCGACATCGTTCACGGTGTAGCCCTGGTTGCCGAGCTCATCGATGAGCATCTGCTTCAGAGGATCGGTAGCCGTGATGATCTGGTCAGGATCCTTGGAGGGCACGAATGCAACGTGCAGCGTGTCGATCGTCTTGGATTCGCTGCTCGAAGAAGAGCTGCTCGAGCTGGAGTTGCCGCAGCCAGCAAGCCCTGCTGCGGCCGCGCCTGCGGCTGCGAAGCCGAGGAACTGACGGCGGGACAGCGAAGACGAAACGATACCTTTCGACATGGTTCTCCCTTCGATACGCAGGATCTGGGCGCTCCCCGCGCCTTCCTGCAATCGCACAAAAGTGCGCCCCGTGCGCACATACCGTGCTGAGAATACACCTACTGGCAGGCTGAATTGTGCCAATTGCTGGCCCGTACACTATGTTTGCGGATTGTTACGCAAACTGCACATTGCCAAATAGGAAGATGACATGGGAAGCAGGTATGCGCGAAATGCGCAGGAAGCTTCACGAAAGGCTGCTAAGGTACAAGGCAGAATGCAGTTGCAGGGAGGCACACAATGGATGCAGCATTGGCAGCAATCAGATGCGGCCACGCACAGATGGCAGGATGCTGCCTCGCCTATCTTGCCTGGTGGGCAATCTTCTTCTGGCCGAAGGTGGGAGGCCAGGAAGCCACAGGTCCGCTCCGCTATGTCGGTATCGCAGCCATCATTCTGGCTGTCATCCTGGGCGCTCTGGGCGCTACGCGCATTGCCCAGGGTGCAGGCATCCTCGCTCCTCCCCATGCCGGCATCATCGCGCTTGCGGGAGGCATCGTGCTCTACATGGTCCTGCTCTTCGTGACTGAGCGCCTCTTCAGCCGGGTCCCTACGACCGAGCTTGTCCTCTTCTGTGCCTGGCTGGCACTCGAGCTCTTCTGCGCCGCAGGGCTCGCAGCGCAGGACCGCATCGTTTCTGCCGCGCTCATCGCGATTCTTGCAGCCATCGGCTTCCTCCTGAGCCTTCTCTGCTATGTGAAGTACTACGAGCTTGCTCCGCTCGCCTCCTTCGTCTGCGGGTGCCTCCCGCTTGCAGGCATTGGCATCATATCGCTCATCATCGCGCTTGCCATCTAGATAGTCTAGATAAGCATGCCCGCACCTTCCGGCACGGGCATGCTTCATCTCGCACTGTCTCAGTCCTGCTTTATGCTTCGGCGAGCGCCTTCTTGCCAAGCTCGAGCGAGCCCAGGATGCCCTGGTCGCCATTGCAGCCGGCAGACACGATATAACTGTCGAGATCCTGCATCTGGGGTGTCACGATATAGCCGTTCATCATGCGCGCCACCTTGCTGCGGACGAGCGGGAAGAGCTGCTCCTGGTGCATGACGCCACCACCGAGGACGATCTTCTTCGGCGAGTAGCAGAGAATGTAGGTCATGAGGCCCTGGGCAAGGTAGTAGCTCTCAAGGTCCCAGACGCGCGGATTGTCGGTAAGCTCAGCCGCCGGCTTTCCCCAATGCTTCTGGATGGCAGGTCCGGCAGCAAGGCCTTCGAAGCAGTCATCATGATAGGGGCAACTGCTTGGAGCTGTATCCTCAGGATCCCTCTTCAGAAGGATGTGTCCGGCCTCAGGATGCATCATGCCGTGCATGAGCTTGCCTTCAACCATGACACCAGCACCAATTCCTGTGCCGATCGTGACGTAGACGACGTAGTCAAGGCCCTTGGCGGCGCCGTAGACAGCCTCTCCGAGGCAGGCAACGTTCACGTCCGTGTCATAGCCGACAGGGATATGGAGGCCCTCCACGAAGGCATTCCTGAAGTTGTAGTACCGCCATGCCGTCTTCGGGGTCTCGAGGATGGAGCCGAAGAGCTTGTTTGCGGGGTCGACGCAGGTCGGGCCGAAAGCACCGATACCGAGAGCATCTATATTGCGCTCACGGAACCATTCGACCATCGGAGGTACGCACTCCTCAGGAGCTGTCGTCGGGACCGAATCGCGCTCGAGGATATGTCCTTCCTCATCGCCGATTGCCATGACCATCTTTGTGCCGCCTGCTTCGAGTGCGCCGATACGTGCCACTGCAATCACCTCATAGATCTCAGGGGTTAGCTGACCGATGACATGATATACCCCATCAGCAATCGGACATGCAGGGCTGAGGGCGAACGTAGCCCCAAAGGCCTTGTAAGGCTTTGCGGCCGTTTGCCGGGACCGCTGCCCCCTCTTCCTGCTTCAGCGTACGATACAAGGAGATATTCGTCCTAAGGAGGCACCATGTCACGTCTCAAGCAGCTGAGGGCTTATGTCGATGCCAGGCTTGATGCCCTGGACCAGAAGACCAGGAGAAGCGCATATGTACATCTTTATGGGGCATCCCTTGCGGCGACCCTCATAGCCGAGAAGCGCGGGCAGAACGCTGAGCTTGCCTCTATGGCAGCAATGCTTCATGATCTCGCAGCTTATGAGACGGGCAGCTATAGCGACCATGCCCACAGGGGCGCAGTACTCGCCCGAACGGTACTAGATGAGCTGAATCTCACGACCCCCGAAGAGACCAATATGATCTGTTCTGCCATCTATAACCATGACAGCAAGGATCGGATCGATAGCCCCTTCGATGAGGTGCTCAAAGATGCAGACGTGATGCACCACACCCTGAACGATACGTCTAAGCCGGTAAAGGAGAAGGAGAAGGCACGCTTCCAGGCACTGAGAAAAGAGTTCGGTCTCCCCGAGCTGCCAGAGACAGAATAGCAGATGCAGGAAGGGCCCCCGCATGATGCAGGGGCCCTTCTGCCGGGCTGCGCATATAAAGGCAGAGGGAGGGAAGCGCGGATGCGCTCCCCTCCCTCTCCGGCACGAATGCCCTCTGCTGACCAGCGGCGTCCTGCTCTCCCACGGACTCACTCCGCAGTACCATCGGCGCTCGGGGGCTTAACTTCTGGGTTCGGAATGGGACCAGGTGTGCCTCCCCTGCCATGGCCGCTGGCCGGCACA
>NZ_JAZGJP010000022.1:0-28414 GCF_036408795.1 Olsenella kribbiana | reverse complement strand
CCTGCATGACCCTTCGCCATCTCGTCCCCCGATCCTCCGGATGCATCAGCCGTTCATCCATATGATGCAGCGGAGCGGCGACAGGAATTCCTGCGGTTATGCCGGAGGTCCTCAGCCATTAGATGCTATTTAATCTAACAAGATACCCGTAACATATCGAAGCTGCTTCAACTGATTTAGTATGCACAGTGAGAAAGAGACAGTGTAAGAGATTCGCGTACATCCAAGCAGCATAATCAGTTTGATTGCTTGGTGCAGCTGCAGTTATATCTGAGGTGTGATACGTTCATCTGCCGTCTTCGGAGAGCGTTTCTGGGCAACATGAGGAAATACGGCTCTTACTTAAGATCAGAGCTGAAGCACCGATTGATGTGCTCCAGCTCTGCTCGAACAGTCACTTTGCATTGCTTTCCGTATCAACCCAGTACGCTGATTGTTTGATAGCTCTATTTTCTAGTGAGAGGATGATGCTGTGCCATGCCAGCGCGGCGGGGAAGCTTGATCTGCGGATTCCTTTCGCGTATATAGACGAGAAGCTCACGATGGCCCATATCATGAGGAAGCTCGATTGTTTCACGTGAAACAGCATCCATGCCGCAGAGCTCGGCAGCATACAGGCTGTCGTCGTACTCTTCATCCGAGAGCTGGCCCTTGCTCACAACAAGGGAGCCATGGCAGCAAAGAAGAGGAGAGGCGTATTCGATAAGGACAGAGAGGGGAGCGACAGCGCGAGCGACAACGGTGCCAAACTGTCGCTTTTTTGTCAGCGCAAGCTCTTCGGCTCTGACTGCATCAGCTTCGATCCTGTCATCTAAACCAAGCTTCACGAGGAAGTCCGAGACGGCAGCGATCTTCTTCTGGGTCGAATCGATGAGGAGACCATGAGATTGGCTCATGATAGCCAGAGGGATGCCAGGAAATCCTGCGCCGGTGCCAAGATCGAGATAGGGGAGATGCGTCTTCTTCTGGCTCTCCAGGAAAGAGGGGAGAAGCGTCAGCGAGTCCACCACATGGAGCGTCACAGCGCTTTCGGGGTCCGTGATCCTCGTGAGATTCATATGCATGTTCATCTCTACGACGAGGTCGAGATGCCTGAGCAGGAGGTCTTCCTGCCTTTCATCGGCATCGATGCCAATTTGATTCAACTCTTGATGCAATTGCTGCCGTACCGATTCTCTTTCCTCGAACATGCTTCCTCCTTCGTCGTCTCCATTGTCGCATAAAAGAGCGAGACCGCCGAAGCAGCCTCGCTCTTATCCATGCGCTATGTGTCCTGGAACTACTTGTTCACAAGCGTCACAACAACGTGGCGCATCGGCTCTTCGCCTTCGGAATGCGTGACAACGCTGTCATCGTCCACAAGCGCCAGATGCACGAGACGGCGCTCGTAGGCATTCATCGGCGGCAGGCTCACCGAGGCATCCTGCTTCTTTGCACGTGCTGCAGCAGAACGGGCGAGAGACTGCACCTTGTTCTTGCGGCGGCTCTTGTACCCCTCGATGTCCACGACAATCGGATAATGGAAGCCGAGCGTGCTGCTCAGGAGCGAGGATACGACCATCTGTAGCGCATCGAGCGTGCGACCATGACGGCCAATGAGCACGGCAAGGTCTCCGCCATTGATATCGAGGATGAGCTCGCCATTGTCTCCGTCGTACTCATCGATGCTCGAACCGGTCTCACCGAAGTAGGAAAGGATGTCCTTGATCGAGCGGATGGCTGCATCGGCGACGAAATCGAGCTCGTCGTCGGTGAGCTCCTCGCCTGCCTCGTACTTCTCCTTGATCGTGGCAGCCATATCGGACGTGGCTTCGGCAGCGTCTGCCTGAGCCTCGGCCTCGATTTCTTCCTCCATGTAACACCTCCTGGATAGAAAAAGTGCAGCAGGGCATGTGCCCTGCTGCATGAATGCTAGTTCTTCTTGTGCTGGCGCTTCTTCTGCTCGCGGCGCTCGACCTCGATCACGCGGCCCTGCGCCTCCAGCTTGGCGGCCTGCTCGGCCTTGACCTTGTCCATGACCTTCTGAGTCACGAACTTCTGCTGGGCCACCTGCCAGATGGCAGAGGCATCGTAGTAGAGAAGGACGGCTGCCGGCACAGTCCAGCCGAACCAGACCATCATGACGGCCATGACAATAGCCATGATAAGGTTCTGGCTGCGCTGCTCCTCAGGCATGTTCTTCGCGTTCATGAGCATCGGAAGGAGCGTGAGCACGCCGAATGCTGCAACGAAGAGCACATAGGGGAGACCTCCGCCAAGCCAGCCGTAGTCAGCGACTGCCTGCGAAGGAGAGATCGAGATGGAAGGGAGGATGCCGTAGAAGCTTGCATCGGAAGGCACGTTCTTCGCGACCGTGAAGAGTGCGAAGAAGACAGGCATCTGGATGATGATGGGGAGGCAGCCACCGAGAGGATTGAACTTGTTCTCGGAATAGAACTTCTGCATCTCCTCCTGCATGCGCTGCGGATCGTCCTGATACTTCTCCTGGATCTCCTGCATCTTGGGCTGGAGCGCCTGCATCTTTGCAGACGATGCCGTACTCTTCGTCATGAGCGGCATGATCAGAAGACGGATGATGACCGTCAGGATGATCACGGCGAGACCCCAGTCGCCGCAGAAGCTTTCGATGCCAGCAAGGATGCTGGTCATCCAGTTAATAAACCAATCCCACATCTTTCCTCCGTAGCCAGATATCAGGGAACCGGGTCATAGCCACCACGATGGAACGGATTGCAGCGCAGGATGCGCCTGAACGCAAGCCACGACCCCTTTGCAGCTCCGTACTTCCGGATGGCTTCTAGAGCATATTCGGAACATGTCGGCTCATAGATGCAGGAATCTGGCAGAAGGGGAGAGATGTAACGACGGTACCCCCTGACAAGAGAGGTAAGAATACGCGCTGCTGTGGACTGCTCGTTTTCTGCCTCCAGCATCATCGAACGCCTGCCTTCTTCAGAAGCTTCTGAAGGACGGCGCCCACTTCGTCCGGCTTTGCATCATGCGTGTCGCGGGTCGCGAAGAGGATGATGTCATGCTTCTCCAGAGGCATCCCCGTCGTGCGGGCAGCCTCGCGCAGAACCCTCTTGCAGCGGTTGCGGAAGACCGCATTTCCGAGCCTTTTAGGCGCGACGAAGGCAATCCTGCCCGGATTGCCTTCGTCTGCCACGGCTACTGTCATGCGGACAAGCCGGTTTGTGTACCTGCGGCCACGCGAGAAGACCCGCTCAAAATCCTGTCTGGATTTGATGGTCTCCATTGATGCACCTAGACCGTGAGCCTCTTGCGGCCCTTTGCGCGGCGGCGTGCGAGGACCTTGCGGCCATTCTTGGTTGCCATGCGTGCACGGAAGCCGTGGGTCTTGGCACGGCGGCGCTTGTTCGGCTGATAAGTGCGCTTCATATCGTTTCCTCCTGTTAGAAGTACCAAAGGCATAGGTGCAATAGCCCTAAGATTGTAAGAGTCTTCCTGCGATGATGTCAATTTTTTGAAAAGTTCTCCGCAATTCCTTTTCTCTGCATCTTCTGCCTTCCTCACCGACATCTCGCTGAAAGATTCAGCGTGTTTCGACAACTTTCCATCCGGTGATGAAAGTTTCCTGCCAAAGCCGCGAATATTCGTCTGAGTTTTCATCTTTCATTCGTCACATGTTGAAAACTTACGATGGGCTTTTCGACGTTGTTTTCACAATGGCCGAAAACTTCCTTCCAGTTTTCTTTCTGCATGAAAGTTTTCTTCAATTGTTCAGCCATGGAAGAAAACCTTTCGCGTTCTTTCATCCGGGCCATGAAAATTTCTGCGCCGTAGTAAGCTAGGAAGGCATATTTCACGAGATAGGGAGGTGCGGGATGGCAGAAGATTTCTACCCGTTCGTCGAGAATCCGGGGTCGGCAGGAGACCATCCTGCACTCGAAGTCCACTATGCCGCACGCATCGCGGTCTACGACGATGCAGCTGCAGCGCCCAGGGTCGTCGTCGTGGAGCCCAAGGATGTCCGCGCCTATCTCGAGGAGATCACAAGCGAGGTCACGCGCCTTTCCCATGAACAGGGAGGCACGATCCCGTTCATGGTGATACGAGAGATTGTCGAGAACTTCATCCATGCCTACTTCATGGAGCCCACGGTCTCGATTCTGGACCACGGAATGACGATAAGGTTCTCCGATCAGGGGCCAGGGATCCAGCAGAAGGGGCGCGCCCTCGAGTACGGCACAAGCTCTGCTACAGAAGAGATGCGCCGCTATATCAGAGGCGTCGGCTCGGGCCTTCCTTATGCCCAGCAGTACATGGCCGACAAGGGCGGCACCCTCACGATTGCAGACAATATAGGACATGGCACGATCGTGACCATATCCATGAAGAAAAGTGCCGACACGGAAAGCGCTCCTGCCTCTCAGCAATCCATGCAGGCACAGCCCTCCCAGCAGCAGGCAGGCGCATACCCTGCACAGCAGCCATATCCCCAGCAGATGCAGCAGCAACAGGGCTATGCGCAGCAGGCCGCTTCCTGGCAGCAGATGCCTCAGCAGGCCAATCCCTATCAGCAACCATGGGGTCAGAACCCGTATGGCATGCAGCCACAGCAGGGATATGCGCAGTACCAGCCCTACCAGCAGCGATATCAGCAGCCTTGGCAGCAGGCCTATCCAGGGACTGCCCAGAACATGCAGCAGGGCATGTCCCAGCAGCCGATGCAGCAGATAGGCCAGCCTCAGGCGGGACCATATCCTGGCCAGCAGATGTGGCAGCAAGACCAGATGGCCCAGGGCCAGCAGGACGGCTTCCCGCAGCAGCAGGCACAGCCCCTGCCTGGCACGCAGCAGGCTCCGGCTTCCCAGAATTCCTTCTCAGGGCTCCATATCTCGGAGCGCGGGCAGTCGGCGCTCCAATATCTCAGCAGCCACGAGGCGGTAGGCCCCTCGAACCTTGTGAAGGCATATGGAGGGTCCCAGCCTACCTGGTCGCGCGAGCTCAAGGAGCTCGAGGGCATGGGCCTCATCAAGAAGGATGGGCAGAAATACTATCTGACCGAGGTCGGAAACCTCTTCATTGGCTCCCATTAGCTCAAAATGCAGCAATTTACAGTTTTCAACATGCCTTCGCTTGTTCTACAATGAGTTTTCGACAAATTGGCACCACACTCCCAAGGAGCAGGCATGGAGGTATCCGCAAACGAAGAGGCACGCATCCTCTGGGATGATGTCCTGGATCTTCTCAAGGCAAAGGAGCTCGCTCCTGCTGTCCTTGCCATGCTCAAGAGCTGCACGCCGGAGCGGATGGGAGAGGGCGAGTTCCACATCTCGACGACGACACGCTTCGTGAAGCTCAAGGTCGATGAGAACCGGCCCCTCATCGAGGAGGCGCTGAAGGAAGCAGCCTTCGAGGATCTCACACTCGTCTGCGACCTCGGCGATGCAAAGAAGGTCGCCGTGCATACGAACTCCGAGGTCACGCAGGAAGAGCTCGACGGCTTCCGCCGCCAGCAGGAGCAGCCAGAAGAAGTGCCGGCACCTGCCTTTTCACCTGCCGCACCAGCTCCGAGCGCTCCCCAGAAGAAGGCACCTCTTCCTCAGGACAACCCCCTCATCGAAGCCATCCCCGAGAACGACTCGAAGCTCACATTCGACCGCTTTGTCGAAGGCGAGGAGAACCAGATCGCCCTCCAGGCAGCAAAGCAGGTCGCAGACGGCGAGAACAAGAGCTACAACCCGCTCTTCATCTACGGCAAGAGCGGTCTTGGCAAGACGCATCTGCTCAAGGCCATACAGAACTACATTGTGCAGACCCAGCCGCAGCGTGCCTGCGTCTACCGTACCGGCACAGAGTTCGTGAGCGACTATGTCCAGGCCATGACGGAAAAGGATGCAACGGCCAGAAGCGCGCTCGAGCGCCACTACCATGCAATCGATGTCCTCATCATCGACGATATCCAGCAGATGGTGGGGCGCGAAGGCACGATCAACTTCTTCTTCAACACGTTCAACTACCTGCGCGACCATGGAAAGCAGATCGTGCTTGCAGCAGACCGCTCTCCCATGCAGCTTGGCATGGGCACAGATGGCCTCGACGAGCGCGTGACCTCCCGCATCGACTCAGGCTTCACCATCGGCATCGAGCAGCCAAGCTATGAGCTCAAGCTGAAGCTCGTGAAGACGTTCTATGAGCGCATGCGCCAGGACGCGATAGACGAGCACATAGAGGATACGACAGGCGAGATCTCGGACGAGAACCTCGAGCTCATGGCAGAGAAGTCAGGCACGAATATCCGCGTGATCTCAGGCTTTGTCCAGTCCTGCCTCATGATGGCGCACAGGAAGGAGCTCAAGGGCGAGGAGCTCACGCGCGATGATGTCATAGCCCAGGCAAGCCTCAAATGGCCGACAGGGCAGAAGATCGTGACGATCGAGCAGATACAGAAGGCAGTGGAGGCCTACTACGGCGTCCAGCATACCGACCTCATAGGCTCCAAGAGGAACAAGGAGCTCATGGAGCCAAGGCATGTCGCCATCTGGCTCTCCCGCGAGCTTACCGACAACACGCTTGCCGATATCGGAAAGAAGTTCGGCGGCCGCTCCCATGCTACCGTCATGCACAGCCTGAAGTGGGTGGATGCCCTTCGCAAGGAGAACCGCATCTTCCTGCAGAAGGTCGACACGATCTCGGAGGAGATCACGGAGTAGGCAGACGTCTGTCACAAATCTTGCAGAGAAGCTGTCGAAACCTGTCAGCAACTCGGCATATCGTGGTGAAAGAGATTGTCAAGGGATTGATGAAAGGTGAAAGTGTTCAGGACCGATCAGTTTTCAACCACGTATGAAACAGGCTTCCAACAGGGAATATGCCAGGATTTCGACTTTTCAACAGGCCTTACTATGACTGCTATTTCTTTGTATCTTATATATCTATATAAATAAGAAAGGGGCAAGGACCTATGAAGTTCACCGTGAGCCAGTCTTCACTTGCACAGGCACTTGCAATCGTATCGAAGGGCATGGGATCGAACGCTTCCCAGCCCATCATCTCAGGCGTCCATCTCATTGCAGAGAACGGAACGCTCGAGCTCCAGACGACGGATACGACGATCTTCATCCGCCATTCCATTCCTGCCAATGTGGATGAGGCGGGAGAGACGGTGCTTTCGGGCAAGATCCTGATGAGCATCGTGAAGAACCTTGCTGATGCCCCGATCTCTGTCGAGGGCGACGACCACAATGTGATGATCGCCTCCGGCAAATCCTCATTCCGCCTCAACGCCCTCTCTCCCGAGGACTTCCCGACCTTCCCGGAGTATGAATTCGAGAATTCGGTCGAGCTCGACTCCGATGTGCTCCAGACGATGGTGGACAAGGTCTACAAGGTGACCTACAAGGACAACTCCCGTCCTATCCTTTCGGGCATCCTGACGACCGTCGAGGACAATACGATCCGCCTTGTCGCGACAGACTCCTACAGGCTTGCGGTCTGCGACACGAATGTCGATACCTCGAACGCAGAGGCCTTCCGTGCCATCCTTCCGGGTTCCGTGTTCCATGAGGTGCTGGGGCTTCCGGGCATGACGGAGAAGATCTTGATCGGCATCACGCCCTCCCAGGTCGTCTTCCAGTTCGGCAACACCACCTTCATTGCCCGAAAGATCGAGGGCAACTTCCCGAACTACAAGCAGCTCCTGCCGAAGTCCTGCACGACGAAGGTCACGGTCAATGTCGCAGATCTTGCCTCGGCCCTGCGCCGTGTCTCTGTCATTGCCCTTGCGAACCCGTCGGTCCGCTTCGATATCGAGTGCGACGCGAAGCTTATGAAGCTCTCTGCTACCTCTCCCGACCAGGGCGATGCAACGGAGTATGTGAATATCGACGCCGAAGGCGAAGATCTCTCGATCGCCCTCAACTACCACTATGTGAACGACTGCATGAATGCCGTGTCCGACCAGGACGAGATCACGCTCGAGCTCCAGAGCGCGATGCAGCCGGGCATCTTCAAGAGCTATGCGAAGGTGAACTACCTCTATCTCCTCATGCCGGTCAGGATGTAGCGCGTGGGCCTCAAGGTCGAGACGCTCTCGCTCTGGAACTTCCGGAGCTTTGCTGAGAAGACGATATCCTTCGATGAGAAGATGACGATCATCTGCGGGCCCAATGCCGTCGGGAAGACGAACACCGTCGAGGCGCTCCAGCTCCTGACAGCTGGGTCCTCGTTCAGAAAGCCGACGGCGCAAGAGCTCCTGCGCGAAGGGGCAAAGGCAGGGCGTGCCGACCTCTCGCTTGCAGGGGATGGGCGCGAAGTCGATGCGGCGCTCACGCTCAAGGAGGGAAAGCGCCGCTTCTTCTGGTGCGGCAAGCCCTGCCATGCGCATGACCTTTCCGGCAACCTCATGAGCGTCCTCTTCACGCCGGACGACCTCTCCCTCGTGAAGAGGTCCGCAA
The DNA here is from genome assembly GCF_036408795.1 of Olsenella kribbiana. NCBI lineage: Bacteria > Bacillati > Actinomycetota > Coriobacteriia > Coriobacteriales > Atopobiaceae > Olsenella > Olsenella kribbiana. The sequence continues at coordinate 19,994 of NZ_JAZGJP010000022.1, read as the reverse complement.
GCTTCAGGAGAGATGAGCTCGATGCCTTCGGCGCCCAGGTGAACAGGGGCTATGCAAAGGTGCTCCGCACCTATACAAGGGGAATCGAGCAGAGGAACAGGCTTTTGAAGGAGCCTTCCTTCGATATGGGCCTTCTCGATGCCTGGGATGCAAGCGTCGCGCTTGGAGCGGCAACGCTTCTCGTGCACCGCCTTGCGCTCTTCAGGAGGCTTTCTGTGGCCGCGCATGACATCTATGGACAGATTGCCCAGGAGGACCTCTCCTGCGCCTACAGAAGCTCTCTGGGGCCCTTGCCAGAGGGCGCCACGCGCGAGGATCTGGTCTTGCTCATGTCAGATGCTCTGGCAAAGGGCAGGGAGCTCGATCTCAGGCGCCAGATGAGCTGCGTCGGCCCGCACAGGGACGATATCGCCTTCGCGCTCGACGGACGCGATGCGAGAAGCTTTGCCTCGCAGGGACAGCAGCGCACGATCGTCCTTGCGTGGAAGATGGCAGAGGTCGAGGTATCGAGACAGATCCTCGGAGCATCTCCTCTGCTTCTCCTCGACGATGTGATGAGCGAGCTCGATGAGGGGAGAAGGCGGGCCTTGACCTCCTTCATGCAGGAAGAGATGCAGACCGTCATAACGACGACGAATCTGGGGTATTTCCCTGATGAGCTCCTGGAGCGTGCAAAGGTGGTCGAGATCGGTGAGCGAGGATAAGGATACGGAAGGCTATCCTGCCTTCGAGCCGACAGACGCGGACGCAACCTCCCGCGAGGAGTTCTACCGCATCTCGGAAGGTTCGGGCGAGGTCTCGATGAAGCGTGTCACGAAGGTGGATACGCTCCTGCGCGGCTACATGTCGGGGTCCATGAAGCGGGGCATGAGCATGCAGGCCAGGGCCTCTGCTGCCTGGTGGCAGGCAAACGGCGACCTCGAGCACAGGCATACCCAGGGCATCTACGTGAAGGAATTCAAGACGAAGGCCCCGGTGCTCTATGTCTACATAGACACTTCGGCGCTTCTCCAGGACTTCACGACGAACAAGGAGCTCTATCTTGCCCGTCTTGCAAACAGAGGCTTTGCGGCATCCGACATCAAGTTCCAGCTCTCGAGGAAAGGGAGAAAGAAGCCGCTTTCTCCTCAGGGCACGCGCAGGCAGGCAAAGCCCGTAAAGCCGGCTTCTTCCCTGGCACCGCTTGACGAGGGGACGTCTGCGGCGATAGATGCAGGCTGCGCAGAGCTGCCGGATGGCCTCAAAGGGGCAGCTGCCCAGGCACTCAAGCTCATGCTCGAGCGGAGCAGAAGCGATGCGGGAGAGCAGACGCACAGGGACTGAGCCTCTGGCTTGCGGACAAGCGCTTCTCGGAGCGCAGCAGCTCATGTGATGCAATCCAGCCAGATAAAAACCTTCGGGTTTGCAGAGCAGGATCGTGCAGAGCGTTCCCGCCCTATTTTTATGCTGATGGCATCTGCTCCAGGCATACATCCATGGACTCGCCGCCATCCGGCGTGCAGAGGGCAGCTCTGACAGAGGCATATCTAACGGATTTCAGACACAGATTGGCTCTAGCAGGTACCAGATATGCGCAAAATCGAGAAATGGGCTGAAAACGGCTCTCAGGGCCTTCTGAGGGAATTTTGATTGTGCTCAGCCTGCGGTTTCTTGCTTGGCAGGCCGCAGATACCCGCCGCTGTGGCCTATCATGAAACAGTCTGTACACGTGCATTTCGAAGAGAGGATGAGCGTGCCCAAGAAAGAAGAATACGGCGCGAGCAGCATCAAGGTCCTCGAAGGCCTTGAGCCGGTCCGCAAGCGTCCTGGCATGTATATCGGCTCCACGAGCGCCACAGGCCTGCACCATCTGGTCTGGGAGGTCGTCGACAACTCCGTCGATGAGGCGCTTGCTGGCTTCTGCACCAAGATCAAAGTGACGGTGCATCCCGACAATTCCATCACGGTCGAGGACAATGGCCGTGGCATCCCGGTGGCCAAGCACCCGCAGAAGAAGATCCCGACCCTCGAGGTTGTCCTCACGGTGCTCCATGCCGGCGGCAAGTTCGACAACAATGCCTACAAGGTCTCCGGCGGCCTTCACGGCGTTGGCGTCTCTGTCGTCAATGCCCTTTCCAAGCGCCTGGTCGTCACGGTCAAGCGCGATGGCGGAATCTACCAGATGGAGTTCGCACGTGGCAAGACCGTGAAGAAGATGGAGCAGATCGGCACCTCGAAGGCGACCGGCACGACCGTCACATTCTGGCCGGATGACGAAATCTTCGAGACGACGGTCTACAACTACGACACGCTGCATGACCGCCTGCAGGAGACGGCCTTCCTGAACAAGGGCCTCAAGATCATCCTCACGGACGAGCGCGAGCTCACCCCGCGTACGGATGAGTTCTGCTATCAGGGCGGCATCATCGACTTCGTCAAGTTCCTGAACAATGAGAAGGAGATCCTGCCTGGCTGCTCCAAGCCTATCTACATCGAGGGCAAGACTGACCCCGACACCCCGCTCGAGAAGAAGGGCGAGGTCGAGGTTGCCATGCAGTGGAATGCCGGCTATTCGGAGAATGTCATGGGCTTTGCCAATGACATCTACACCGAAGAGGGCGGCATGCACATCGAGGGCTTCCGCACCGCTCTTACCAAGGTCATGAACGACTATGCGAGGAGCCACAACCTCCTGAAGGAGAAGGACGCCAACCTCACGGGTGACGATATCCGCGAGGGCCTCTGCGCTATCGTCTCTGTCAAGCTTCCCGATCCCCAGTTCGAGGGCCAGACGAAGGCAAAGCTCGGCAGCTCCTACATGCGCACGCTCACGAACCGCATCGTCTCCCAGGGGCTTTCCGACTACCTCGAAGAGCACCCGAACCAGGCGAAGGAGATCTTCAAGAAGGCCTCCCAGGCAGCACGCGGACGCCTTGCCGCCCAGAAGGCACGCCAGGCAACGAGAAGGCGCGGCCTCCTCGAGACGGCGTCCCTTCCTGGCAAGCTTGCCGACTGCTCCGTGCGCGAGGCAGCCATGACCGAGCTCTTCATCGTCGAGGGCGACTCCGCAGGCGGCTCTGCAAAGATGGCGCGCGACCGTTCCATCCAGGCAGTGCTTCCGCTTCGCGGAAAGATCCTGAATGTCGAGCGCGTCCAGGAGCACAGGGCCCTTTCCTCCGACACGATCCAGTCCCTGATCACGGCCATCGGTACGGGCGTGGGCGAGGAGTTCAACATCGAGAAGGCCCGCTACCACAAGATCGTGATCATGACGGATGCCGATGTCGACGGCGCCCACATCAGAATCCTCCTTCTGACGTTCTTCTTCCGCTTCATGAAGCCCATGATCGAGGCAGGCTACATCTACGTGGCGCAGCCCCCTCTCTACCAGCTGAAGCCCAAGGGCAAGAAGCATGGCAAGTATCTCTATACGGATGAGGAGCTCGCCATCGAGGCCAAGAAGTTTGAGGATCCGACGAAGTACACCGTGCAGCGCTACAAGGGTCTCGGCGAGATGGACCCTGAGCAGCTCTGGACGACGACCATGGACCCGAAGAACCGCATCATGCTCAAGGTCACGATCGACGACGCGATGGCAGCAGAGCGTGCCGTCGAAGACCTCATGGGCACCCAGGTAGAGAAGCGCAAGGACTTCATCCAGAACCATGCCAAGGACGTGCGGTTCCTCGACATCTAGCGAAAGGTGATACGTGGCTGACGACAACAACAAGCATCCAGGAGACGATCTCTTCGCAGGCGACGGGGACGACAATGAGACCCCCGAGCGCGGCGATGAGTTCGAAGACGACCTGGATGATACCGACGAGGACACGGAAGACCTGGATGGGTCTGACGACGATGACCTCGACGGCGACGACGATGAAGATGAATACGGAGATGAGGAAGAGGATACAGGCGAGGAGAATCTGAACCTCGCCGGTGCCAACCTCTCCCACACGATTTCGGATGAGGCAGGCACCCGCCTCGACCTCTCCGACATCCACGGCGGTGCGCTCAAGCCCGACGACATGGCAGAAGAGATGAAGGCCTCCTTCCTCGAGTACTCCATGTCCGTCATCGTGGCCCGCGCCCTCCCTGATGTGCGCGATGGCCTGAAGCCGGTCCACCGCCGCATCCTCTACGCCATGAATGAGGCCGGCATCACGCCGAACAAGCCCCACAAGAAGTCGGCATGGACTGTCGGCGAAGTCATGGGCAAGTACCATCCCCACGGCGATAGCTCCATCTACGACGCAATGGTCCGCATGGCACAGGACTTCTCGATGAGGCTTCCCCTCATCGATGGCCATGGCAACTTCGGCTCCATCGACGGCGATCCTCCAGCAGCAATGCGTTATACGGAATCCCGTCTGACGCGTGCCGCCATGGAGATGCTGGCTGACCTCAACAAGGAGACGGTCGATCTCCAGCCGAACTACGATGAATCGCTCTCCGAGCCTGCCGTTCTTCCTTCGGGCTTCCCGAACCTGCTTGTCAATGGCTCGAACGGCATCGCTGTCGGCATGGCAACAAACGTGCCTCCCCACAACCTCAAGGAGACCGTCGATGCGGTCTGCCTCATGATCGACAACCCCGACGTCACGACCGACGAGCTCATGCAGGTGCTCCCCGGCCCTGACTTCCCGACGGGCGGCATCATCATGGGCACCGACGGCATCAAGGAAGCCTATGAGACGGGCCGTGGCACGATCACGCTGCGCTCCAAGGTGCACGTCGAGCAGAACAAGAACGGGCGCCAGCGCCTCGTCGTGACCGAGATTCCGTATCAGGTCAACAAAGGTCTTCTCCAGGAGAAGATTGCTCAGGCCGTGAACGAGAAGAAGATCGAAGGCATCTCCGACCTGCGCGACGAGTCCAACCGCAAGGGCATGCGCATCGTCATCGACCTCAAGAACGGTGCGGTGCCTGAGGTCGTGCTCAACAACCTCTACAAGCACACCCAGCTCCAATCGAACTTCGGTGTCATCGATATCGCCCTCGTGGATGGCGTGCCGAGGACGCTGTCTCTGCGCGAGATGATTCACTACTACATCGAGCACAGGGTCGACGTCGTGACAAGGCGCACGCAGTATGACCTCGACAAGGCGAAGAAGCGCGTCCATGTCCTCGAGGGACTTCTCATCGCTGTCGATAACATCGACGAGATCGTCCATATCATCCGCTCCTCCAGGGATGATGCAGAGGCAAAGAGGCGCATGAACGAGCGCTTCCAGATCGACGATATCCAGGGCGAGGCAATCCTCCAGATGAGGCTCCGCAGGCTCACCGGTCTTGCGCGTGACGAGCTCGTGGCCCAGATCAAGGAGCTCCACGAGATGATTGCCTACTACGAGGACCTTCTTGCCCACAAGGAAAAGATCTTGGGTGTCATCAAGGACGAGCTCCATGTGATCGCTGACAAGTACGGCGACAAGAGGCGCACGAAGATCAATGCCCATGCGGCAGAGAACCTCGATGTCGAGGACCTCATCGCAGAAGAGGACATGGTCATCACCTTCACCCATGCCTCCTACGTGAAGAGGCTGCCGGTCGCCACCTACCGCTCACAGAAGCGCGGCGGCAAGGGCATCCGCGGTGTGAGCCTCAAGGACAACGACTTCGTCGAGGATCTCTTCGTTGCCTCGACGCATGACTACATCATGTTCTTCACGAACAGGGGCAAGGTCTACCGCCTCAAGGTCCATGAGCTGCCGGTGGGCTCGCGCAATGCCCGCGGCACCGCTATCGTGAACCTCCTGCCGCTCGAGGAGGGGGAGCATCCGACAGCTGTCATCACCTGCCGCGACTTCCCGAAGGACGAGTACCTGCTCTTTGCCACGAAGCAGGGCGTCGTGAAGAAGACCGCCATGTCCGAGTACGACAAGACACGCCATGACGGGCTCATCGCCATCAACCTCAAGGGCGGAGATGAGCTCATCAACGTGCGCCGCGTCAAGCCGGGCGAGAAGGTCATCCTCGTCACGACGGACGGCAAGGCCATCATGTTCGACGAGTCCGAAGCCCGCGAGATGGGCCGTGCTGCCGGCGGCGTGCGCGGCATCACGCTCAAGAGCGATGCCACGGTGCTCGGCATGGAGATTACGAACGGCAACGGAGACCTCTTCGTCGTGACCGAGAACGGATACGGCAAGAGGACGCCGGTGAGCGAGTACCCTGAGCACAAGCGTGGTGGCCAGGGCGTGCAGACCATCGCGATGACAGACAAGAAGGGCAAGCTTGTGGCCTGCCGTGTGGTGGGTCCGCAGCATGAGCTCATGATCATGAGCGAGTCCGGTGTCGTCATCCGTGTCCGCGCCAACGAGATCCCGCGTCTCAAGCGTGCGACCCAGGGTGTCCGCATCATGAACCTGCCCGAGAACGATCATGTGAGTGCCGTGGCACGCATGGTCGCGAAGAAGAAGCAGGCTCCGAAGCATGATTCGAACCAGATGGGCTTAGATCTTGCCTCTGCCGGCGCGAAGGAAGCCGACGACGAGGAGCCAGTCGATATCGGCGGCGAGGAAGAGGTCGACGAGGATTCGATCGACGGCGACGAGGAATAGATTCCTCACGATGCATGAGACAGACAGGGGCTCTCCTACGGGGGGGTCCCTGTTTTTGTAACAGCATGGTCAGCCGCCGCCTGACATCTTCTCTGCCATCAAACGCCGTGCAGCATCTGGGCCAGAGGGCACATAGGTCCGCACCTCCGCTGTCTCCATGATCAGGAGGAAGTGGCCGGAAAGCGTCTTGGCTGGAAATGGAAGATTGCCCTGCCAGCGGCCTTCAATGCTATGTAGGCGACACCGGTACCCTGGGTGGTACGAATCTCGAGCACCAGGTCTATGTAGCGACGGTGGCAGGGGACAGTGGGCGTATTGCAGCGGAAGATGGTAGGTGCCGGAATACCAGCCAGACCTGCTCTGCATGCTGCCAGAAGAAGACTGCAGGGTACGCCATCCCGGCATGGCCGCATGACGGACGGAAGAAACGGGCTGGCTGGCCGCACAGGACACGATTTAGCCATTAACCGACCATTTGGGGGAAGATGCCGAACCAACAGCGGAGCCACTCTCGGAAGATGCATCCTTAGGATAAGTTCAGTAACCTGCATGCTCTATGCGGATAGGAGGCTTCCATAAAAGCAGTCTTGTCGAAGCGTGGATGGAAAGCGAAGCTGACTGCGGCACTCGCCGCAGCCACGATTGCAGCCCCTCTGGGTGTGGCGGCAATCGCGCCGCTCGGTCCTGCGGTGCAGGCATATGCCGACGAGGCGCAGGGACAGTGGGTCGAGAGTGGCAGCGGCAGCTGGTACAGGAATGCCGACGGCTCGTATCCCTCCGGCTGCTGGAAGGAGATTGGCGGCCTATGGTACCACTTCGATCCTGCAGGCTGGGTGCAGACTGGCTGGTTCAAGGATACGGATGGCTCCTGGTACTATCTTCGCGAAGAGAAAGACAGCGCTGATTATCATGCTGGTTGCATGTGCACATATTACGCGTTTGTCGATGGCAAGTTGTACTACTTCGACCTCGATGATGGGCGAATGGCCCAGAGCGAAGTCATCTCCTATGTGGTGCGAGCGGGTGCATCTGAATTTGATGAGGAGGACAGGTGCGACTGCGATTGCTTTGGCGCTGATGGAGCGTTTGTGGAAGGCTGGGCGAACATCCCGGAAATCACGCTTCAGAGGTCTTACAACTATGAGTTCGTGGGGACTGCCACCGTTCCGGGCGGATGGATCTATCAGACACTCACAGATCCCAAGTTTACCTACTGGCAGCAGATAGACGGGTCCTGGTACTATTTCCAGCCCTACAACTATCTGGGGCAGCGAATCGAGAATCCATCCTACGAATCGGATGAGAGCCGCCCAGCCTATTTCCTCATGGCGACAGGATGGTGCAAGCCGGCAGGGGAAAGCAGCTGGTACTACCTTGGCACATCCGGTGCCATGCAGACAGGCTGGGTCAATGACGGCGGAACATGGTATTGGCTCACGGGATCCGGAGCGATGGCGACAGGCTGGCAGAAGATCGGCGGCTCCTGGTACTGCTTTGCCGCCTCCGGAGCCATGCTCCACGACTGCTGGGCAGGGAATTACTATCTCGGCTCGAGCGGGGCGATGCTCACGGATGCAAGGACGCCCGACGGATACTATGTCGGTGCCGACGGCGCCTGGGTGCCAGGGAGATAGCATTTCCGCCATCAGGGACTTTCAGGCAGGGCTCCGGTATCTTCCGGGGTCCTGCCTTTCATCTGACGCTCTCCGGCACCTTGCGTGCTGAAGCCTGTCCTGACTTCAGCAACCCGTCCAACGGCAGCAGCTTCCGCCAGATCAGGATGTGCCCAAGCGCCGGATAGGAGAGCGTGTGCATCATTGACAAGACAGCATGGAAGATGATGTGCGAGATGGGCATAAGCTGCGGAATCCGAGGCAAGGCCGACTTCTGCTGCAAACGTACAGGAGTGTGCTGCGGATGAACTTAGATAACGTCTTTGGCTGCGTCTTCTCCGTTGGCGGGTTGCGGCAGAAGATATGGACCGTCGCCACCGAGTTCGTGCAGTCCCAGGGTCAAAGCGTGCTTCGCTTTGATGCCCCGGAGCATACGTCATCCACTGGAATTTGGTGAAAAGGCAGAAGAGATTCGAAGGTCCGACCCCCGGAGTACGGGAATTGGACCTTCGATAGAATTGCTTATAGGATCCAGGAGCTGCAACAGCTCAACCAGACGGTCCTGCCTTTGCGACAGCTGTCTTTTTTGGCTACCAGACAGCCACTGCGCCTCTGAGGACAGTCCAGCTGTTCATGAAGGTATTCCAGGAAACCCATTCCATACCGTCGATATAGGGATCAGCAACATAGAAGGTGTTTGTCTTGGCATCGAAGCCGCGAAGCAGCATGACATGGTTGTTCGTCTTGTAGCTGCCCCACCAGTAGATGAGCCTCGTTGACGGATAGAACTTGTAGGAAGTCCATACAATCACAGGATGTCCCAGAGAGAGCTGGTAGAGCAGGTCATAGACGCTGCAACCTGTGATGTCGAGAGTGTGGGCATACCTTGCGCCCCACTTCGCAACAGCCGGCATCATGATGGTGTCGAAGTTGCCGTCATTTGCGTAGGGAGTCCCCACGAATCCGTGGTAGGGGTTTCCATCGGTTGCATAGGGCATGGTTTTGAGGAACTGCTTGTAGCTCATGTTCAGGCAGTAACCCTTGGACCACAGTGCCATGAGAAGCGAAGCGCCCTCGCAGCCTTCCGGAGCACCCTCAGCGTACTGGTTGATATACCAAGGGATATCAAGGATGGTGCCATGGTAGGTATGGGCATGCCAGTCATAGCCAACGATGACATATTCCTTCCAGGCGCTGTCCCAGGCCACGTCTTCATACATGACCACGCCATTTGAGTAGGCGTAGTACCAGAAGTCCCCGATCTTGAAGTAGCTTGTGCACATGGCGCCGGAGCCATTGAGGTAGTACCAGTCATTTCCCTGCTTCAGCCAGCCGGTCTGCATCGCTCCGGAACCGGAAAGCCAGTACCAGATGCCGTCAAGCTTGATCCATCCCGTCTGCATGGCGCCAGAGGATGCGCACCAGTACCAGGTGCTGCCGTCCTTGACCCAACCTTTTGCCATGGCCCCCGAGTCCAAGAAGTAGTACCAGCTTCCATTCACATTCCGCCAGCTCGTCGCCATGGCTCCGGAGCTGTCAAGCCAGTACCAGGTGCCATTCAGGAGGAGCCATTCCGTTTGCATCGCGCCGGTATCCGTGTCGAGCCAATACCAGGTACTGCCGTCCTTGGCCCATCCTGTCGCCATTGCCCCCGAGCTCAAGAAGTAGTACCAGGTGCCGTCTGTCTTCTGCCAGCCTGTCGCCATTTTCCCAGTCTGCTGGTCAAGCCAGTACCAGGTGCCGTTCAGGAGGAGCCAGCCGGTCTTCATGTGTCCCTGAGCATCGAACCAATACCAAAAGTCCTGTACCTTTGCCCATCTCTGGGCCATGGCGCCGGTCTTCTCATCAAGCCAATATCGGCTGCTGCCCTCGGCAAGCCAGCCCTTCTGAAGGACGCAGGTCGAATCGTCGAGACGGTACCACTTGCCATCGATCTGCTGCCAGCCATGAAGCGCTGCGCCAGATGTATCGAGGAGATAGGTCTTGCCATCGATGGTCTGCCATCCGGTCAGCATGACCGCTGTTGCCTCATCGAAGCAGTAGAGCGTGCCAGAGATGGTCTTGACGCCCGTATCGGCAATGCCGGAATCCTGGAAATGGAAACGCTGCTGCTTGCCCTGGTATTCGACTGTCTGCCATCCGGTCTGGACAATGCCATCCTTGGAGAAGAGGTATCTCTTGCCATCTATCTCGTACAGGCCATCTTTGGCAAGCGTTCCGTCCTGCCTGAGATACTGCTTCTTTCCATCTTCTGTATTCTGCCAGCTGCCGCCAGACAGGATGGCGATGCCATCAGCTGCTTTCTTGTCCTCTGCAGCAGGGTCCTTGCCGCCTGCATCTCCCTTTGCTGAATCATCCGCCGGCTCATCTGGGTCTGGTGCACTTTTCTGAGGATCGCTCTTGCCTGCGCTGGATGCTTCCTTGCCCACCTGGGCGGAATCTTTTCCAGCGGCAGCTTCGGATGAAGACGTCTTGGACGATGGCTCGTCATCCCTGCTGCTCTTGGCTGATGTCGCATCCTGGGCAGCGTCTGTCTTGCCAGCTGGCATAGTCTGGGTGGCAGCGCCGGCTGCGGCTTCGGCTGGTTTGGATGCAGATGTCTCCAGCGCAAGGGCAGGACAGGGGGCCAGGGCCATGGCAAGCGTCATGGCGCAGGCAATCCCTTTCATGAGGGGTGATTTCATTGTTCCTCCAGAGAGGCGTCCGCAGCGTCAGCGCGGACCGGGAGTTGTGGATACTCAACTGACATTATCGGAATTCAGCGGTTCTGCAAGAGCCTGAATAAAGACTTTTACGTATGAATTCTGGGGTGCAATTGAGTGAATATCCGTCTGGATGGATTCTGAACCGCCTGGATGCCTGCTAGCATGAAGTCATTTCACATGGTCAGCATCTGATTGGATGGCATCAATGCGGTATGCACCCAGACATATGGCATATTCACCGAAACATGAGCTCATGATCCGCATCGGCATGGCTGCCGCCATAACATCGAGCCTTGCCTTTGCCGCACCTGCTCTGGCAGCGGAACCTTCTGATTCCGGGCAGGCAGCGTCTGCCGTGACGGTAGATTCTGCGGTCACGCTGGAGACTGAGACCAAGGCATCGACGTCCACAGCTGATGCCCAGAAGAAGGAGCAGGTCTCCGTGCCGAACGAGGGGGAGGCATCTGCCGAGACGGAATCAGATGGAAAGGGACTTAAGGACAGCGACGAGGCTGCTGTCTCTGCACCCGCATCGCCTTCCGGCTCTTCGGAAGGCGCTGGCGAGCAGCAGGAACCAGAAGAGGCGGGGAAGAAGGAGGCGGCGTCCGAGGCTTCCCAGAGCGCAGCCGCCGCAGTGGAAACGGAGACATCGTCTGAAGCCAATACAGCAGATTCTGCACAGACGACATATTCTGTCGAAGCGGTTTCCGATCTTGCTCCAACGTCTGCCGCCGCCGCGCCTGCACAGTACTCAGTCCTCCTTGCGTCTTCCGCAGCGGAAGAGAAGACGGTGCTTGATGGCATAGATGTCTCATATTACCAGAAAGACATCGATATCGCCAATATCTCCGCCGATTTCGTTATCGTGAAGGTCTCGGAGGGCACGTCGTATCTCTCTCCGAAGTACAAGACCCAGGCTGACGAGACGCTCGCTTCCGGCAAGCTGCTGGGTCTCTACCATTTTGCCCGCACCGGCACGACAGCTCTCGAGCAGGCGAAGTATTTTGTCGACCATATACAGAACTACCTGGGCAAGGCTGTGCTTTTCCTCGACTGGGAGAATACGAGCTACAGCGAGATCGAGAGTGAGGGGACAGGCTGGTGCAAGCAGTGGCTCGATGCGGTCTATCAGATGACAGGCGTCCGCCCTCTCATCTATATGAACAAGAACGCCGCAACGACGCATGACTTCTCCAATATTGCATCCGATTATGGCCTCTGGGTGGCCCAGTATGCCGACATGTCACGTCATGATGGCTATCAGGAAGATCCTTGGACGAGCAGCAGCGATTTCGGATCGTGGAAGGGCGGCCCTGCGCTCTTCCAGTATTCGAGCACAACCTATCTGCCCGGCTATAACGGTGCGCTAGATGTCGACAAGTTCTATGGCACCAAGGAAGCATGGATGAAGTATGCGGCGCAGCAGAGCGTCGATACCGGATGGAAGCTCGAAGATGGAGAGCTCCATTACTATGATTCAAAGGATGTGAAGCATACTGGCTGGCTCACCTGTGCAGATGGCCAGAAGTACTACTTCAGTTCTGCAGGTGAGCTCGAGACCGGCTGGCAGACGCTTTCTGGTTCGCGCTATTACTTTGCAGATGATGGACATATGACGACCGGCTGGTCCCAGCAGAGCGGATCGTGGTACTACTTCGGCGCCGATGGACACGTCAGGACCGGCTGGCAGTATGTGAACAGGAGCTGGTACTACCTCAATGCTTCCGGCGTCATGCAGACCGGCTGGTTCAAGGACACGGATGGATCTGTGTACTATCTGGCGAATTCGGGAGCAATGGTGACGGGATGGTGCCAGCTCGAAGAGGCCCGGTATTACTTCGATGCTTCGGGCAGGAGGTGCACAGGCTGGCAGACGATCGGCGGAAAGAGATATCTGCTCGATGCCAATGGCGCGATGCAGACAGGCTGGCTCGAAAGCTCCGACGGAATGCGCTATCTCGCTGAAGATGGCCATATGGTCACAGGCTGGTACAAGATCTCTGGTTCCTACCGCTACTTCTCTGATGATGGCATCATGCAGCTTGGCTGGATCGAGCTTTCGGATGGCTGGCACTATCTGGGAAGCGACGGAAAGGCGGCGACTGGCTGGCAGACCGTAAATGGAACCTGCTACCTCTTCTCTGAGACTGGCCTCATGCTGACCGGCTGGCAGAAGGTAGACGGAACCTGGTACTGGCTTGATGAGAACGGCATCATGAAGACAGGGTGGTACCAGGATTCTGCAGGCACCTGGTACTGGCTCTCCGATACGGGAGCCATGCAGACGGGCTGGCAGAAGATCCGTGGCACCTGGTATTACTTCTACGGCTCGGGAGCAATGGCTACCGGCTGGGCAAACGTCGGCGGTACCTGGTATTACCTTCTGGATTCTGGTGCCATGGCGGTGGGCTGGGTGAATGTTGACGGAACCTGGTACTACCTCACAGGGTCTGGTGCGATGGCAACAGGCTGGCAGCTCATAAACGGTTCCTGGTACTATCTCTCCGGCTCAGGAGCGATGCTCCATGACTGCTGGATAGGGAACTACTACCTCGGCCCGAGCGGCGCCATGCTCACGAATGCAAGGACGCCTGACGGATACTATGTCGGCCCTGACGGCGCTTGGATTCACTAGATTGTAAGCGCAGGCTTATACCTGCATTCCATAGCCTTTCAAGCATGGGGAGGTCTCCCGGGAGACCTCCTCTTTTATGTAAAAGGTCCTGTTTGTGAATCATGCAGCATATATGGCATGAAGAGGCACCTGCAATGCAGGCGGATGGCATTTTCTGCAGCCCTGCTGTCGACAGAGTGCTTTTCGATAACGAACTGATGGCACAGAGCATGTCCCGAGGCGATGGATTGCATTGGCTGATCTTCATGCAGTCTTTCTTTTGTACAAAATTAATAAAACTCAAGAAATAATGAACGTTCAATAGTATACTTATGAAATGGAAAATGAACATCAATGGAAGGGATGCCATGGCGCTCAAGCAGAAGGAATTCGAAGTGCTCTATGAGCTCAGCAGGGATGCATCCAGGCCGAGCCAGAGGCAGATTGCAGAAAAGACTGGACTGTCCTTGGGGACGGTCAACAAGACGCTCTCCGAGCTCTCCGAAAAGCAGCTCACCGAAGATGGGTCCATCTCCTCGAGGGGCCTTGCTGCACTTGAGCCATACCGTGTAGACAATGCTGTCATCATGGCTGCAGGTCTTTCCTCGCGCTTTGCACCCATCTCCTATGAGAAGCCGAAGGGCCTCCTGAAGGTCAGGGGAGAGGTGCTCATTGAGCGCCAGATCCGCCAGCTCAAGGAGGCAGGCATCGACGATATCACGGTCGTCGTCGGTTATAAGAAGGAGTACTTCTTCTATCTCAAGGAGAAATTCGGCGTTCGCATTGTCGTGAACCCCGAATATGCAACCCGCAACAACAATGGCACGCTCTGGCGAGTTCGCAACATCCTCGGCAACACCTACATCTGCTCATCTGATGACTACTTCACCGAGAATGTCTTCCGCGACCATGTCTACAAGGCAGAATACTCTGCCATCTATGCGGCAGGCGAGACCGATGAATGGTGCATCGAGACTGCTGCAAGCGGCAGAATCGCGGGCGTCACGGTCGGCGGGCACGATTCCTGGATCATGCTCGGCCATGTTTATTTCGACCGCGAGTTCTCGAAGAAGTTCGTTTCCATCCTCGAAGCAGAATACAAAAAGCCTGAGACGGCAGGAAAGCTCTGGGAGAGCATCTATCTCGACCATGTCAAAGAGCTCGACATGCGCATCAGGAAGTATCCTGCTGGCATCATCAATGAATTCGATTCGATCGACGAGCTCAGAGATTTCGATCCTGCCTTCATGGAGAATGTGGATTCGGACATCCTGGACAACATCGTCTCGGTGCTCCACTGCAGCAAGAATGAGATCTGCGACTTCTATCCCTTGAAGCAGGGCCTCACGAATCTCTCCTGCCACTTCAGGACGAACGATGGGGAATATGTCTATAGGCATCCCGGTGTCGGAACGGAGAAGCTTGTGGATCGCCGCTCTGAAGAGGCGGGACTCAGGCTTGCCAAGAAGCTGGGGCTTGATGAGACGTTCATCCATGAAGACCCTGATGCCGGATGGAAGATATCACGCTTCATCCCGAATGCGAAGAACCTCGACCCGATGGACGACGAACAGCTGAAGACAGCCATGGAGATGTGCCGGAAGCTTCATGAGAGCGGAGCGCATCTGGATAGGAAGTTCGACTTCTTCGATGAGGGCAAGCACTATGAGGCCCAGCTCAAGATGCACGGCCCCATCGATGTGCCGGGGTATGACGAGCTTGCACGCAAGGCAGAGAAGCTCCATGGCTTTCTGGAAAGCGATGGCTATCCGAAGTGCGTGAACCACAACGATTTCTTCTCGCTCAATTTCCTGATTGACGACAAAGGACATTACAGCCTGATCGACTGGGAATATGCCGGCATGTCCGATGTGGCAAACGACTTCGGCACGTTCTGCGTCTGCTGCCAGTTCGATCCCAAACGGATAGATCTGGCACTCTCCTATTACCTGGGGCACAAGCCGACTCTGGAAGAGCGGCGCCATTTCTGGGGCCAGATGGTGCTTGCCGGCTGGTGCTGGTATGTCTGGTCGCTCGTAAAAGAGGCGGATGGCGAGAACGTGGGCGAATGGTTCTATATCTATTACAGCTATGCTGCCGACTATATGGACGAGGTCCTCTCCTGGTATGGAGAGAAGGACAAGAACGGATCGAAGGAGTAGGCCATGAAGTATGGACTCATGAGCGGCATTCTCTGGGGCATCGATACGGTCATACTTGGCATAGCCTTGGGCATGATGCCATTTGTCGGTGCCGCCGAGGCGACTGTCGCCAGTGCCTTCATGCATGATGCAGCCTGTGCAATCATCCTGCTTGTCTTCATGGGCGCACGAGGCAGGCTGGGGGATACAGCTGCGGCGCTGAAGACCAGAAGCGGCAGGGTGGTCATACTCGGCGCGTTGCTTGGAGGGCCTCTTGGCATGAGCGGCTATCTTCTGGCAATCGGCAATATCGGCGCGGGCTATACTGCAGCGATATCTGCCTTCTATCCGGCCTTCGGCGCCTTCCTCTCCTACATCTTCCTCAAAGAGAAGATGACGCCCAAGCAGATCTGCGCCCTTCTTGTGGCACTTCTGGGCATCATGGTGATGGGCTGGAGCTCGGCTTCTGCAGATGTCCCCGGAAATCCCCTGCTGGGCATACTCGGTGCCCTTGTCTGTGTCATTGGCTGGGGCTCCGAAGCAGTCATCCTCGCCTGGGGCATGCAGGATGATTCTGTCGACAACGAGACGGCGCTCCAGATCCGCGAGACGTCATCTGCCCTCATGTATGCGCTGGTCGTCGTACCCCTTGCAGGGAGCTATGGCCTGGTGTTCCAGGCGCTTCCCACGGCTTCCAATCTGGTCTTGATTGTCTCCGCCCTTGCAGGCACCACTTCCTATCTCTTCTACTACAAGGGCATCGATGCGATCGGTCCTGCAAAGGCCATGGCGCTGAACATTTCCTATTCGGCCTGGGCCGTGGTGTTTGGAGCTTTCACGGGAGCCATTCCAGGACCTCTCGAGATCGTCTGCTGCATTGTCATCATCTGCAGCACGGTGCTTTCGGCAACGCCTGACTGGAAGGCAATGCTCTCCTCTGCGCGCTGATGAAGAGCAGCACCGCCATACGGCAAGATGAGAAGACTGCTTGGGAACTCCGGAATTCCACATAGCGGACAGGGAAGTGCAGAGGCTATATTCAAGCTGAATCCAGAAATCTGCAAAAGAGAGACGCGCATCAGAGATGCAAGCGGAAAGGGCCTTGGTTTGAGATGAGCGCTTGATCTTGCCCCCGCATCTACCTCAATCGCAGTGCCAATGCAGCAGCGGTATATAGGCGTCCGGCTGGCAACCATATGCAATGGTGTTCTAGGGAAGGGCTTCCATGGGGAGGCCCTTCTTCTGTGTTTCCCGACTGCGTGTAGGCTTTGGCTGCAAGATGTCCTGTTTGAAGTCCTGGCTCTCGAGCGCTGCATCGGAAAGGTTGGCCATCCTCAGCAGAACGGACATCCGGCTGAGAGATCCAGCCTTGTACTTCCGTCTGCAGAATCCTTGACACACGAGCGCTCTGCCAATCATAGGATGGAGTCGCTTCAAGCATTTGTTCAGCTGTATACAAGGAGGACACAATGACGAAGCGTGCGGTATCGACGAGATTGTTTGCTGTCCTTGCGGCGGTCGCGCTTGCTTTTTGCGTGTTGCCGGCGCAAGCACGGGCTTTTACGGCAGACGCAGGCACAACGGTATATATCACCCGCTATGGACATGCCTATCACATCTATAGCGACTGTCCGGCGCTTGCCGGACATGTCACAATAAGCATTGCGTTCGGGAACCGTGGCTCAAGGGATGTATGCGATCTCTGCGAAGCGAGGTACGAGAAATCTGGCGGCAACAGCCAGCAGCAGAACGCAGGATGGGTCGCTTCGAACGGCAGATGGTGGTACCGGAATGCGGATGGATCATATCCTGCAAACTGCTGGCAGAAGATAGACGGTTCCTGGTATCACTTCGACGCTCAGGGCTGGATGCAGACAGGCTGGCTGAAGGATGGAGGTACCTGGTACTATCTGAAACCTTCCGGTGCAATGGCGACCGACTGGCAGAAGATAGATGGCTCCTGGTACTACTTCAATGCCTCCGGTGCCATGCAGACGGGCTGGATCAACCTCGGCGGCACCTGGTACTATCTATCCGGTTCGGGCGCCATGGTGACGGGCTGGATCAACCTTGGCGGCACTTGGTACTACCTCGCAAGTTCGGGCGCCATGGTGACAGGCTGGCAGCAGATCGACGGCTCATGGTACTACTTCGATGGGTCCGGAGCCATGTATGAGAACCGGTGGTGATGCGACTACTACCTCGGCTCGAGCGGAGCGATGCTGACGAATGCCTGGACGCCTGATGGCTACTATGTAGGCAGCGATGGCAGGCGGATTCCAGCCAGCGCAGACAGCAGCTACGGATCGATTCTCGCGGACTATTCCGCACGTATGGCAGCGGCTGCACCGGGTTTCGTTGCTGAATGCAGTGCCGAGCATTCGGCTTATTCGACAATCGGTGGCAGAGCCGAGCTCAGCAACGCAAAGATAGAGAAGCTTGCGGCTATCGAGAACGAAGGCACGGAAAAGACGGCCGAGCATCACTTTGCAGCAAATGACTCTTACAGCACCTATCAATCATGGGCTCTGAAGCTCTATGACGTCTACGAGCAATATGCCCAGCAGATCACGGATGCCTATATGGCTTCCTGCAGCGATCTCTGGTAAAAGGTGCAGCCGATAGCATGCAATAGGGGAGAGGGGCCTCGAAGCCCCTCTCCCCTCTCTGCAGCGAGAGAACGCTTCAGACAGATTTTACTTTGCTTACCGTTAATCAAAATCTCTCTGTTAGACAGTATGACCCGAACCCTAAGGACTGGGAGGCTCTGCCGATTCCGTCGGAGCGGGACCTCCCGAAGCCGCACAATGTCTTTCATCGCAGGGAAAGGCGCGCGGCGCCACAAAGGGACGGGAGACCCCACATGAGCAAGGATAGCAAAAGCTTCGTCAGCACAGCCGGCATGGCAACGGTCTTCGGAATCGACAGCCATTCCAGGACGACCACCATCTGCGCCCTATCCAGGGAGAGCGGCGAGACCGAGACGAGGACGTTCCGGGGCAACGACTATGCTGCCATGGCACGGTGGATGTCAGGATTCCCGGCGCCTGCCCTGGGCGTCTACGAGGCAGGCTGCACCGGATTCGTGCCTGCCCGCAGGCTCTCGGCCGGCAACGTCTCCGTCGTGCCGATAGCGCCTTCCAAGATGCCGGCATCGTCGGATTCCAGGACGAGGAAGAACGACAGGAACGATGCGGCGAGGCTCGCGAGGCTGGCCGTGGCAGGCGAGCTGAAGGAGGTATGGGTGCCTCCCTGCGAGATCGAGGGGATGCGCGAGCTGGCGCACGCGCTCGACGACCTGAAGGCCCAGCGCACCCGTGCGTTCCAGCATGTGCTCGCGCTCCTGTGCCGCCACGGCGTGATATGGGACGAGAGGACCCCCAGAGGCGCGCTCAGGAAGCCCTGGTGCGCTGCATTCTGGACATGGCTGCGCGGCATCGACCTCGGCGATGCCGCTGCCCAGGCAGCGCTCCGGTCTGCGATCCGCGCAGCCGAGTCGGCGGACGAGCAGTACGGGGCGCTCCTGGACGAGGCGCACAGGCTCGCCGGGGCCTCCCCGCTGGCCGGCATCGTCAGGGCCCTCCAGTGCCTCAAGTGCGTCCAGTTCGTCACGGCCCTGACGTTCGCCGCCGAGGTCGGCGACTTCTCCCGCTTCCGTTCCGGCAGGAGCATCACGTCGTACTTCGGGCTCGCCCCCTCGGAGAGCTCGAGCGCGGCCAAGAAGAGGATGGGCGCGATATCCAGATGCGGCTGCGCGCTCACGAGGTCGCTGCTCGTGGAGTGCTCGTGGTCGGCGCTGAGATGCAGCCCGGCGAAGGGGAAGGCATGCCCGGAGCCGGTGGACGTGCGCATACGGGAGCGTGCACGCACGCTCTCTGCGCGCCTGTGCAGCCACAGGAGGTCGCTGGTCGCACGGGGCATGCCTGCATGCAAGGCCAATGCGGCCACGGCGGCGGAGCTGGCCAGGTTCATGCTCTTCCTCGGCAGCGAGCAGCAGTCGCTCGCAGCCGAAGCGTCATAGGCAGGGGATGGAAGGCGGCCCCGTAGGGGCCTGCGATATCTGGAATGCCCCTGGGAGCGCGCCCTGGTTGCGCGAGACTCCGGCGGCGGACGCGAATGGTCTATGTGCAGCGGGCATGCCCGTTACGCACGGCGTTAGAGTGCTGTCCTGCCGCCAAGCCGGAACACCGATGTGCGGGCCGCGGCAGCGCGGTATCCGCGGATATGAGAATGAGCAGGAAGCTCGCATAGTCTCATGGGGACAGGACGCGCTTCCAGGGGCATTCGGCAGCGGAAGGGATCTCCCTGCAGGTCCGGGAGGCTCAGGCCTTGCGGACATGGGATGCCGTGCCGCTTGACGGGGTTCGGGACATATGAGA